>JAQUHL010000056.1 GCA_028683635.1 Candidatus Cloacimonadota bacterium | reverse complement strand
CCTCGAGATCGTTGATGATATCAACAAAATCATCTGATTGAGGAGCTTTCGCCCCGATCCTGCTAATGATTTCAGCAAGCCTGTTTTTGACGGTGGGATAAGATATTTTTAGCCTTTTTTCCATTTCCTTGATATTTCCGGATACGATTACGAAAAGACGGATAAAATCAAGCTGATCTGAATTTAATCGACTGAACCAGGCAGGCTCGAATGATCCTTTGATGCGAATCGAACAATTCGGGCACTCATATTCCCTGATCTTGAGCTCACCCTTGCAGTATGGACAGGAATGTAATTCCATTGCGATCTCCTTCATTAATCTGAGGACATTATAAATTATCCTGATTATGTGTCAAGCAATTTCTTAATAATATTAATGTCGAACTTGATTTAATTGAATTTTCCTTCGTCCGGTTCATTGCCTATGTACTCACTTCCTACGATCTGTCTTAGGTATCTTTCAGGATAAGCTCTCCCTCATTACCGGATACTCCAGGGGAGTGGTCACAAAGGGAAAAGGATTGACACAATAAGAGCTTTGGAAATTTATGCCTTGGTATCTGTAAAATGGTGTTATAATAATGAGATATATGCTTTTAGATATAAAGGAACCCTTATGTTAGAGAAAATCCTGCGAAAGCTCTTTGGAGACAAATCCACTCAAGATTTGAGGAAGTATGAACCCTTGGTACAGGAAATCAACGGCATTTTTACCAGTCTTTCCCAATATGAAGACGAGCAACTTGTAGAAAGGATTTCCCAGATCAAAGATGAGATTGCCAATAAGCTATCACCTCTCCGGGCAAAAATCGGGGATCTGGAATCCAGTTACCGCAAAGAGACTGATGAGCACGAGCGCACAGCTCTTGATAAGGATATCGATGAGAAACGCTGCGAACTCAAGGTTCTCACCAAGTCCACGCTGGATGAGTATTTACCAGAAGTCTATGCCATTGTTAAAGATACTTGCAGGAGGCTGGTAGGCAAGAGCTTTCTGGTTCGGGAGCATGAGCTGGTTTGGAACATGATTCCCTTCGATGTTCAGTTGATTGGAGGCATGGCTCTGCACGATGGTAAGATAACTGAAATGGCGACTGGTGAAGGAAAGACCCTGGTAGCAACCCTTCCCCTGTTCCTCAATGCCCTGGTGGGAAGGGGATCACATCTGGTTACTGTGAATGATTACCTTGCATCTCGTGATGCTGAATGGATGAGCCCCATCTTCGAGTTTCACTCTCTAAAGGTTGGTTGCATCACGACTGGAATGAGTTTTGAGGAACGCCGTCAAGCTTACCAGTGTGATGTTACTTATGGAATGAATAGCGAGTTTGGATTTGACTACCTGCGGGATAACATGGCTGTGCAATCCTCCCAATTGGTGCAGCGGGATTTCTACTATGCGATCGTGGACGAAGTTGACAGTATTTTGATCGACGAGGCCAGGACTCCTTTGATAATCAGCGGGCCAATTGCCCAGGACAAGAATTTCTATCGGGAACTCACCAATCCTGTCCAAAGTGTTGTTCAAGCTCAGAATGCTTTGATCCAGCGGATTTTATCCTACATTCGTGAAGATCTCAAAGAAAACAATACCCATGCTGACATGAACCGCTTGGCCAAAAACCTCCTGATAGTCCAACGTGGTGCTCCCCGCAACAAGGCTTTTATGAAACTGATGCAGGATGGCGAACTGAAGAAAATGGTGAACGACATTGAGGGAGCTTATCTACGGGATAAGAATATGCATGAACTCGATGATGAGCTCTTTTATGTGGTATCCGACAAACAGCATTCGGTTGACCTTTGCGAAAAGGGCAGAGACATGTTATCCAAGATGGAAAAAGACCTGTTCATCGTGGAAAGCCTGGACGAGGTTCTTAAAACTGTAGACGAGGATGAACGCCTGAGTCCGGAGCAGAAACTGGTTCGCAAAGAGCAAGAAACAAACCGCTTTATGGATAAGAGCGAGAAGCTCCACAACATCAATCAGCTCCTCAAGGCCTATACCATATTCGAAGAAAACGTCGAATACGTGGTGATTGATGACAAGGTAGTAATAGTGGATGAATTTACAGGCCGTCAGATGCCGGGCAGAAGGTTTTCGGACGGCTTGCATCAAGCCTTGGAGGCCAAAGAAAAGGTAAGTATCGAAGCAGGTACCCAAACCTTTGCCACGATCACCCTCCAGAATTATTTCCGAATGTTTGAAAAACTGGCAGGCATGACTGGTACTGCAGTCACAGAAGAATCCGAGTTTATGGAAATTTACAAGCTTCCGGTCATGCAGATTCCCACCAATGTCCCTATTACCAGAATAGATCACGATGATGTGATCTATCTCTCCAAGAACGACAAGTATCAGGCTATCCTCGACGAGATTTACTATTGGCACGAAAAAAAGAAACCCGTATTGGTTGGTACAGTTAGTGTTGAATGTTCCGAGACGATCAGCCGCCTGCTGCGCCGCCGGGCAATTCCCCATAATGTGTTGAATGCCAAGCATCACCAGCGTGAAGCAGAAATCATCACCCTTGCCGGAGAGCCGGGGGCTGTAACCATAGCCACAAACATGGCAGGCCGTGGAACCGATATTAAGCTGGGAAGCAGTGTAGTAGCCCAAAGCAGCGAGAACTACCGTGATTTGCCCAAAAGCCTCACTGAAGAAAATCCTTACGGTTTACCTTGGGACGGATTACACGTCATAGGAAGTGAGCGCCATGAAAGCCGAAGGATAGACCGCCAGCTTCGGGGAAGGGCAGGAAGGCAGGGTGATCCTGGAACTTCCAGATTTTATCTTTCCCTCGAAGATGATCTGATGCGTCTGTTTGGTAGTGACAGGATAGCATCAATGATGGTCAAGCTCGGTCTCAAACCTGGCGATGCCATCCGCCATCCCTGGATGACCAAGGCCGTTGAACGTGCCCAGAAGCGTGTGGAAGAACACAACTTTGAGATCAGAAAGAATCTGATCAAATACGATGAGGTTATGAACCAGCAACGGGAAGTGATTTATTCTTACAGACGCAACGTGCTCAAGGGTTATGACCTCAAAAATGAGATTCTGGAAATGATAGCCGAGACCCTGGAACGCAGCTTTGATGAAATTATCCCCGAAGATAGCTATCCTGAGGATTGGAACTATGAAAGGCTGTCCTATTGGATGCAGAGCAATCTCGCTGTGCGGATCTCTGCAGATGAGTTAAGGCAGGACAATCCTTCCCGGGCTGCCCTCTTTGCCACGATCAGCGAAATCGCTCAGAAGGCATATGAGAACAAAGAAAATACTATTGGCCCTGAAGTTTTGCGTGATATCGAACGCAGGTCTCTCCTGGAAGTGGTGGACGACGAGTGGCGGGATCATCTCCACGAAATGGATCTCCTCAAAGAAGGTGTTTACCTTCGTTCCTATGCCAATAAGGATCCCTTGATCGAGTATAAAAAAGAAAGCTTCGTGCTCTTTGAAAACCTGATTTTCAGAATTCAGGAAAACGTTACCATAAAGGTCTATACCACCTATATTCTTACCCAAAAGCAGATGGATTCCCTGCTCAGTAAAGCCAGCCTAACCCATGATGATATCTCGGCTTTCATCCAAGCTCAGCAAGCCCAGAACCAGTCAAGTACTCCTCCACCCACCTACAGCAATCCCAGCCATACTCAGGAAAAACCGGTACAGCGTCCAATCCATACTGCTCCCAAAGTAGGTAGGAACGATCCCTGCCCCTGTGGCAGTGGAAAGAAATATAAAAAGTGCTGTGGCGTCGATGTCACAGATGACGAATAACAATTTTAATCTAATGAATATTTCAAGGAAGTAACATGGCAAAAGGGTTGATCATAGTCGAATCTCCCGCCAAGGCAAACACCATCAGCAAGTTCCTGAACCACGAGTTTAGCGTCAAAGCCTCCATGGGTCATATCAGGGATCTCCCCACCCATGATCTTGGAGTAAAAATTGATAAGGATTTTGAGCCGGTTTATGTAGTTGATCCCAAGAAGAAGAAGATCATATCGGAATTGAAAGAGATTGTGAGTAAAGTGGATAGCGTATATCTTGCAAGTGATCACGACCGGGAAGGGGAAGCCATTGCCTGGCACTTGAGTAAAGTGCTGGAAAAGGATCTTTCCGGCAAGAAGATCTATCGCATCATCTTCAATGAAGTTACAGCCCCTGCGATCAAAGAAGCAATCTCCCATCCGGATAATGTGGATCAGAACAAAGTTGACGCTCAGCAAGCCAGACGAGTGCTCGACCGGATTGTGGGATACCAGATAAGCCCCTTGCTCTGGAAAATCATCGCCAAAGATCTGAGTGCCGGAAGAGTCCAATCCGTGGCTCTGAGGTTGATCTGTGAGCGCGAAGCTGAAATCCTGGATTTTGTTCCCAAAGAATACTGGAAGATTGAGGTAGATATTTGGAAGGGAACTCTGGCACCTTTTAAGGCCAGTTTGGAAAAATACCAGGGCAAAAAGATCGAGTTGAATGACGAGCCGGCAGCCATGCGGATTGTGGAAGAAATCAAAGAAAAACAGGCAATCCTCAGCGAGCTAAAAAAGACCACCAGAAATGTGGAACCTCCGCCTCCCTTTATCACCAGCACCCTGCAGCAGGAAGCATCCAAAATCCTGAACTTCCAGGCGCAAAGAACTATGAGCATCGCCCAGCAACTCTATGAGGGTATCCAAATTGGCTCCGAGCACACTGGTTTGATCACCTATATGAGAACTGATTCAGTCAGGATTTCCTCAGAAGCCAATGAAGAATGCCGAAAGCTGGTGACTGAACGCTATGGCAAGGACAAGCTCCATGCCCAAACCCGGTCTTATAAAAACAAATCCAGCGCTCAGGATGCTCACGAAGCTATCCGCCCTACCTCAGTGTTTCACACTCCAGAGACAATGGAAACCTATCTCAGCAAGGAACAGCTCAAGCTCTATACCCTTATCTGGCAAAGATTTGTTGCCACCCAAATGATCCCGGTCAAGCTAATCAATACTCAGGCGGGAATCACTCTCGGAGAAGCCGTCTTTAGCGCCAGTGGCAACGAGATCAGTGAGCCTGGTTTTCTAAAGGCATATCCTCACGTCAATTTTATCATGGGCGAACAAATCCACAGTGGATATGCAAAACAGGATGAACTCGAACATGGTGATCTCCTATCCTCACAGCATTTCACCTCTCCCCCTTCCCGATTCACAGAAGCTTCTCTGATCAAGGAACTCGAGGCCAAAGGCATCGGCAGACCCTCAACCTATGCCACGATTATCACCACTCTCCGCCAGCGCAAGTACGTCCAAATGGATAAGAAATCCTTTGTTCCCACCTCTCTTGGCACGGATGTAAACACATTTTTGATCAGCAAGTTTGAAAGCATCTTCAATGTCCGTTTCACTGCCGAGATGGAGGATAAACTGGATGGAATCGAGGAAGGGAATACTCTCTGGCAAAATCTGGTGAGAGACTACTATACGCAGTTACAGAAATTGATCGGTTCCGTGGATATCAAGGCAGAAAAACAGAGCTTTGTAGAAGAAACAGATCTGGTTTGTGATCGCTGTCATGAGGGGAAAATGCTCATCAAGCGTAACAAAAATGGCGAGTTTCTGGCTTGTTCCAAATTCCCCAAATGCCGCAACAGCAAGTCCTTCAAAAGAGCGGAAGATGGCAGTATCAAGATCCTTGAGCCAGCCACGCTTGAGGAAAAATGTCCCAAATGTGGAGAGCCGTTAGTAAAGCGTAGTGGCAAGTTCGGCGAGTTCATCGCCTGTTCCACCTACCCCAAGTGCAAATACTCAAGGGCTGTGAGCTTAGGCTTCAAATGCCCCAAATGCAAGGTGGGAGAGATCGTACAAAGGAAAAACAAAAAAGGTAGAATCTTTTATGCTTGCTCCACCTACCCCACTTGCGATTGGATCACCAACGACAAACCCGTGGATATTCCCTGCCCCAAATGTGGCCACTCTTATATGTTTGAACTCACGGGTAAGGCACAGGGAATGAAGTGCCCAAATTGTAATGCTCTTGTGAACTAAACATGCTTTTTGGCGATTCACTCCGCTCCTCAATCCAGAGCATTCTCAACCACAAGATCCGTTCTCTGCTTACCCTAACGGGGATTGTGATCGGAGTGATGGCAGTCGTTACCATGTTTTCCTCTGTCTATGCCATCAAAGCCCTGATCCAGAAAAATATGGAAGGGATGGGCTGGAATTATTCGGTGATAATCGTCCCCAGCCAGGTAAGAAGCACCCAAAACGAAAAACACATTACCTATCACCGGGTTCCCAAAAACGCTAAAAACTTGGATTATGAAGACTACCAGGTTCTGAAAGAGCAAAGCGGTGCCAGGACGGTCTATGGTATGATCGAGACTGAAGCCCTATACAAAAAGGGTGCCAAGGACTATGCTATCCGCTTGCGAGCAACCAACAACGAATTTTTCACCACCCAAAACTATTCAGTTCAGAGCGGTAGATATTTTAACAAATACGAAAGTGAAAACCTCATCCCCGTTATCATCCTCGGTTACCACTTTGCCAAAGAACACTTTGGAGATCGAGATCCGATCAATTCCCTGATAAATTTGGGATTAAACCGGTATCGGATCATCGGGGTATTGGAGGATGATAACCTGAATAGTGGAAATGGTATGCACTTCAACCCCTGGCAAAGAATGGAAGATCTCAAGGCCGTCTATATTCCCCTCAGATTTGGTGCCAGATATTTGAGCCAGAATATGCAGATCCATTACATCAAGATTCAGGCAGCTTCGGAGGAAGAATTCGAGCCTGTCAAAGACAAGGCGCGACAACTGCTTTTAGCAAGGCATCAAATGTATCCGAATTTTATGGAAATGGATATCGGCGCTATGCTGCTCAAAGTTAGCCAGGAAATCGACAGCACCATGGGCAAGTGGAATATCACCCTCTTTGCCATAGCCTCGATTTCCCTGATCGTGGGAGGAATTGGTTTATTCAGTACCCTTTTGATCTCAATACAGGAAAAAATGACCGAGATCGGAATCAGGAAAAGCATCGGTGCAAGCGAGCGGGATATTTTCTATTATTTCATTTTCGAGGCTGTGACTCTGGCTATCCTTGGTGCCCTGCTCGGAGTCATCATTGCCTGGATAGCTCTTTCTGTGATGGGAAAAGCTCTGAAAGTCCCTCTTTTCCTACCCTGGGAAGGTGTGGTCCTGGGTACGGCATTCGCAGCGCTGATAGGATTCCTTTCTGGTATCTACCCAGCCCTGAAAGCCTCCAGCATTGATCCCATCCAAGCTATTTATTATCACGAGTAATCAAATTTCACATTAAATTAATATAATTCAACGGGGCATGGTACGGATGCCCATTGAGTTATGAGCGGTGGGCTGGGCTTGGATTATGTCATTTCATTGAATCAAGGGCACTATTTTGCTTAACACAGTTCCCCTCTCTGATCTGTCTATTCTATTATCCATGTTACAATCATAGCGTGAGCTTAGCGTGAGCATAGTGTGAACAATGCGTGGAATTCCACGCATTGTTCACACTATGCTCACGCTATGCTCACGCACGGAAACAAGGTATCGGGGTCATACTACAAAGCCTGCGCTCGCTAAGCACAGGCTTTGAGTAATATGGACTAATGAAGATTATTGTTCGATGTTCTCGCCCGTCAGGGGTGATAACATGAGGATCGGATCATCCTCATAGTTTTTCCAGAATTCATAGAGCTGGACATATTCGGAAGAGATATCCTTCAGAGCTCCAAGTGGAGCGAAGATACCAAATCCCTCATCATCCATGGTGATTTGTATCCCTTTATGGCTACTGGTGGCATCGATGAGGGAGACCTTTCCCTTGATATTGGCAAGCGAGGTGATGATACCTTTGGCAGTTTCCATTCCACCCAGTTCATCGACAAGCCCCAGATCCTTTGCCTGGGATCCTGTCCAGACTCTTCCCTGAGCGATCTTATGCACTGCTTCGATCTCCAGTTCCCGACCTTCAGCCACATGGGAAATGAAATCATCATAGGTGTTTTTGATCATTTTGGAAACCATGGCTTTCTCGTCGTCCTTCATGGCCCGAGTCATGGATCCAATATCTGATCTCATTCCTTTTTTAACTGTTGACCAGTTGATTTTGATCTTTTTGAACATTTTCTCGGCATTGGGAATAATGCCAACCACGCCGATGGATCCGGTGATAGTTCCTGGTTCTGCCACTATCTTATCTGCCTTACAGGCGATGTAGTATCCACCAGAGGCTGCAGCCCCGGCCATTGATACCACTACAGGCTTCTTGTTTTTGGTTTTCGCAAGCTCGAGTTCGCGCAGAATCACATCCGAGGCGAAGGCAGATCCACCCCCGCTATCCACGCGCAGGATGATTCCCTTATACATCGGGTTATTTCTGGCTTTACGGATGAGATCAACCGTTGTCTCGGCTGCAATCTGTTTTCCAGGAAGCCCTTTTCCGCCCACGATATTACCTTGGGCATAGATCACAGCGATCTGGTGTTCTTTTGGTCTCGACCAGTTATAGTCCTTGTAATCTTTTAGCGTTGCCATGTCCCTTCCATAACCGAAATCTATCTTGAGCTGTTCTTCCAGTTCATCGAGATAGATGAGTTTATCCACCAACCCGGCATCGAGAGCGTCCTGGGCAATCCAATAGGGGCCTTCATCGACTAACTGGGCTACTGGTTTGAGAAGCCTTTCCCCACGTCCTGAGCCGATCTGTTCGATGATTCCGGCATAGAAATCACTTAAGAGAGAATCATATACGAGCCTTTCGGCATCCGTCATTTCAGGCTCAGAA
>JAQUHL010000055.1 GCA_028683635.1 Candidatus Cloacimonadota bacterium | reverse complement strand
CAAGTGTCCTGGTTTAACGCAATTGAGTACTGCAACCGGCGTAGCCTGCAGGAAGGGCTTAATCCCTGCTACAGCTACAGCAGCTATGGCGCCAATCCCGACACCTGGCCATCCGGCTGGAACACCAGCAGCACCAATCATACTAATGTAAGCTGCAACTGGACTGCCAATGGCTATCGTCTGCCTACTGAAATGGAATGGATGTATGCCGCCAAAGGTGGTAATCAAACCCACAATTACACCTACAGCGGGAGCAATGACCTGAATGCAGTTGGCTGGTATTATTCCAATTCCGGCGGCACCACTCATCAGGTTGGCACCAAGGCCTCCAACGAGCTTGGCATCTTTGATATGAGCGGTAACGTAATGGAATGGGTGTGGGACATCCATGGCGATTATCCCAGTGGTAGCCAGACCGATCCGCATGGAGCTACCAGCGGTACCCACCGTGTGGAGCGCGGCGGTTGCCGGCTGAGCGTTGCCGGCTACTGCACCGTTTCCTATCGTCACCACCACAATGCGACGGTCATTAGCAACTCTACAGGATTCCGCTGCGTCAGGATTTCCCCTTGAGGGGCTGTCGACCTCCCGGTCGACAGAGGCAGCGGATCTGCCTGTTCAGAAAGCTTATAGTCTTTGTGGCGACGAGGACGTCTCCACCCCTATTGGAGTATGTGCCGACGTGGACGTCTCCACCCCAGATAAAGGAATAACGTGGAAGAACTAAACATTCACTACTGGAGTCACGGACCTCATTACCAATTCCGTGACTCCATCGTTTTCATAACATGGCGTCTGGCTGGTACATTGCCTTCACATATACTAAGGTTATTCCACCTGCTTGCTTCAGAGAAGAACGACCTTGATAAGATGCATGACCTTCAGCGCATCAAACAGGAAGACGCCAGGCTGTTCAAATTGTACCAGGATTATGACCTCGAACTTGTAAAATGGAATGATCCCGGCTTTTCACTGAATGAAGAAAGGCTCGCAAAGATAATCACCGGTGCGTTTCATTTTTATGCTGGGAATAAGTATGAACTGCATGCATATTGTGTGATGTCCAATCATATCCATCTGTTGATCAGGGCTTTGAAAGATGCAGATGGTAGTTATCATCATGTTTCGGAAATAGTCAGATGTTTGAAGAGCTATACTGCTCAGGAGATAAACAAAGCCCGCAAGAGAACTGGACAGCTTTGGGATGATTTCCATTTCGACAGGATCATCAGGGATGAGCGAAATTATACCGACGTAGTGAATTACATAGTAAAGACGATTGAATAATGGGTTGTATGGTGAAGCCCTACTCCTTTTAGGGTGGTGGGCGGGAATAGATTTACATAAACATGTTTCACTACCAGCATATCTGGAAGCCTGTTTTTCGAAAAATCGGGGTGTGCAACGGTATTTGAGAATGGTGAACGGTGTATGGTTAGTGGTTTGGAATACCTTAGCCCAAGGGGCGACATATCATAGGCAGGGCGTGGAGCGAAGCGTAACCCCTGTACAGGCGCAACCCTACAACCACCACCCAAGCCCCGTCAGGGGCGACATCCAGCCCAAGGGGCGGCATATCATAGGCAGGGTGTGGAGCGAAGCGGAACCCCTGTACAGGCGCAACCCTACAACCACCACCCAAGCCCCGCCAGGGGCGACATCCAGCCCAAGGGGCGGCATATCATAGGCAGGGCGTGGAGCGAAGCGGAACCCCTGTACAGGCGCAACCCCCAACTACCACCCAAGCCCCGTCAGGGGCGACATTACTCCTGCTGCATGCCAAACACCTTGTCCGGATCCTAATGCCTTTTCAACCTCGTCTCAAGAGGGCGGGAATGGATTTACATAAACATGCCTCACAACCAGCATATTTGGAAGCCTGTTTTTCGAAAAATCGGGATGTGCAACGGGCTTTCGATGGAGCGTCTCACAATATTATGTCGCCGCCTACGGGGCTCTCTGTGAGGTTTTTGGGTTCGTTATACAGGGGTTCCGCTGCGCTGCACGCCCTGCCTATGATATTGCGCCCGCAAGGGGCTTGATTGGTGGTTGTGAGGTGCGCATACACAGGGGTTCCGCTGCGCTGCACACCCTGCCTATGATATTGCGCCCGCAAGGGGCTTGAATTGTGGTTGTGAGGTGGCCATACACTGGGATTCCGCTGCGCTGCACACCCTGCCTATGATATTGCGCCCGCAAGGGGCTTGATTGGTGGTTGTGAGGTGGCCATACACTGGGATTCCTCTGCACTGCACACCCTGCCTATGATATTGCGCCCGCAAGGGGCTCTGTGGCGACGAGGACGTCGCCACCCCAATCAGGGCTGTCGACCTCCCGGTCGACAGAAGCATAGAGATTATCCACAAGCACACACAACATAAAAAGAATATTTCAACTAATAACCAACGTGCTGAAGCACGTGTTCCTTCTTCGAAGGCGTTAATCACTTCTTAATCTACCGTTAATCAAGCGTTAATAATTAACGCTTGATTAACGGTAGATTAAGAAGTGATTAACGCTGTGGAACGAGGTGTGACAGGTGAATAGTAGATGGATGAAAGATCATTGTTCGGGGAGCCATAAGTACGATTGTTTCCCAATCCTATCCAGCCATTGGACATACTCGCACCACAGAATGGGACGTTTCTCCTTAGGGAAAGCTGAAACCAATCGGGATATCACCCGAAATGGCATCATCGGCGGATATTTCTAAAAAATAGAGACCCCATTAACTTCCGTGTAGGTGCCGCTCCTTACAAATCCACCCGCACATTTTTCTGGCTGATCGCCTCCACCGGGCAGCCCCTGAAGTTCCTGCCATTACCATCTGCACAAATGCCACAGCCAGTACACTTTGTCTCATCGATTTTGGCCACCCCGTTTTCCCAGTAAATGGCATCCTCCGGGCAGACCCTCAAGCACAGCCCACAGGAAATGCACTCAGAGGCATTAACCGCGTAAACTACCTTTTCGGGTTCCTGGGGGGATGATTCTCTGGTAATGGGTTCTGTGGCATTATCGGGGTCGGCAATTACCTTAACAGGTTCTTCCGCCTGGGGTATCGCTTTCTCAGGTTTCGGGAGTACGGTACTCAGAGTATCCGGTTTTTCCAGACCAGGTTTCGAAAGCGGGAGCTCGGCTTCCTGAGGGCAAAGCTGTTTTTCGATCAGGAAGAAGATTTGCATGGCAAGAATGGCAATCAGAAGAATGATAAATATCAGGCGTAGTGCAGTTTCCATCAGCGTTCAACGTGTTCCCAAGTGCTGGAAATAACAGGTTTTTTGGGACAAACCCTGTCGCAGATGTGGCAATGTATGCAGTTCGGATCGTCCACCACTTCCTTTTCGAGGAGATTGATATTCATCGGACAGTTGTCTGTGCAGATCCCGCAATCTGTGCAGCGTTCCAGATTCCTGCGGATCATTTTCCGTTTGATTTTGAAGAGCCTGCCCAGATATTGGGATAGATTGAGCAAGGCAGCATAGGGACAGAGGAATCTGCACCAAAAGCGTTCCAGGAAAATGCTTCCCAAGAGGATAAAGCTGAGCATGATCAGCCCTCTCATCCCCCAAAAAGGCGCTTTGGAAAGCAGGACGAGCGGGCAGTGGTTCAAATATAAATAGGCAATTCCGGATAGCACCATAACGGCATTGACCAGCAGCACAATGTATTTGATATAAATGAACTTACGCTCGAGGTATTGGGGTATCCGGGCCACGACCCGGTACCTTTTGCCGTGGAAGCTGAACAGGGCTTCCTGAGCGCTGCCCAGAGGACATACATAGCCGCAAAAGAATCTTCCCCAAAAAAGGCTGAGGATCAGAATTGCAAATCCGGCGACGATACTGGTGGCAAAGATAGCTTCCGTGATTCTGATGAAGCCCGCCCCATTCAAGCCAAAGCAAACTATGGAATAGGGACAGAGATGATGGATGGAGAGCAGTTTGCCACTGATAACAAAGTACAGTGCCAGGGCAGCCAGAATCAGGAAAAAGCTTTGGATCAGCACCCTGACAATCTGGAGGGCAGGAGCCTTTGAATGATGTTTCATCATGGTCTCAAGGGAGGAGGGCTATCGCTCTTGTTTTCTGCTTTGCGGCGCTCCTCAGGGCTGGGAGGATGATAAAAGGCATTGCCGGGGTTCTTTCCAAGCTGAGAAGGATCCTGGGGCTCTTCCAGATCGCTTTCATCCACTGGTTTAAGATCCAGGCGCATACTTTGCCGGGCTCTTCCTGTTTGGGGCGCTTCGTCCTCTTCAAAAAAATTGTCGTCCTCCGTAGTCTCGAAACGTTCGCTCTCTCTTGTGTAGCCAAATTCCTCTGTTTCAGTATCAGTACGATCCAGATAATAAAAGATGATGATGATCACCAGGATCACCAGGAGCAAGGCTATCCCATAGCGTATTGAGCCGGACTGGTTGAATAGAGACTTCCTGATCATTGATCCTCCTAATACAGCTCCCGGATTTTTTGTTTGCGTTGCAATCCGGAAAGCCTTTCCCGGATTGGGTTTTGCGTTTGATAGAGCAATTCATGATAGACGGGTATAAGCTGCTCTTTATAGATCCCGATATAATAGTGCTCCTGGTTGCGGGCCAGGGCCATCACAGTGGCGTCGTCCCGGGGGATTACATCGAGGAGCTTCACTTTCTCGTTGAAAAGCTGGTAAGTATTGTTGTAACTCACACAGGGCTGGAGAATTTCGACGAAGGAGAAACCTTTGTGATCGATGGCTTTGTGCAGAGTTTGAACCATGTGCTCAAGCTTGGTGGAATAAGTTCTGGCCAGGAAAGTAGCTCCCGCTTCCAGAAGCAGGGGAATGGGATGAAAAGGACGTTCGATGCTTCCCTGGGGGGTGGAAAGACCTTTGTAGCCAGTGTAGCTTAGAGGAGAAAACTGGCCTGTGGTGAGACCATAGGTGCCGTTGTTATGAAGGATCAGGGTGAGATCCATATTGCGTTTGGCTGCAAAAAGAGTATGTTCCAGGCCCTCGCCGAGTGAATCTCCATCACCGCCAAAGACGATGACTTTCAGATCCGGATTGGCAAGCTTGATCCCCTGAGCCGTGGCAAGTGCTCTGCCATGCAGGGAATAGACTCCAGAGAGGGAAAGGTAATCAAAGATCTTGCCATGACAGCCGATTCCACAGACCATCACCAGCTCTGAAAGAGGTATTCCGCCTTCCACCAGGTTTTGGATGCATTTTTTGATAGCATTCAAAATCCCGAAATTCCCGCAGCCGGGGCACCAGGTGTTTTCTTTGGGAGTATTCAGACTACGCATCGAAAGCCTCCTCAAGCAAAGTGGCAAGAGAATGGGGATCAAAGGGACGTCCATCATAACGCAGTATATTCTTAAGGATCTTTGTCTGGAGCTTCTCCTTCAGGAAAGATGCGAAGAGACCTGTGCAGCTATGATCTACTACCACGATCACTCTGCCTGCATAGATAGCCAGTTCCTCCAAAGGGAAGGGTTCAAGATAGATGGGAGCGATGATATGCAGGGGTTTGGATGTGTGCCTGGCCGCTTCCCTGAGCTCCAGAACTGTGGAACCATAGGCAAAGACGATGTTTTCACCTTCTCCATATTCGGCTATCTGCTGGTATTTTTTTACTGCTTGTTTCGCAGTGATGATCTTGCTTGCCCGTTTGGCCTTCATGTCCGTTATGGGTTGGGATTTATCGGTGCGTAAGCCGGAGGGAAGGTGCTCGTGAGAATTCCATTTGATCACGCTGTCCGAGGGTGGAAAGAGCAGAGGCGAGATGCCGTCATCCGTGATCTCATAGCGTTCGTAGTCATCATTTTCCAGACCGATCTTGACATCGGCATGGGGAACTTGCTCAGGCTGAAGTTTTAGGCAGGTACTGCTTTCGGAGAGGTGTTTTTCCGTAAGCAAGACCACCGGGGTTTGCAGTTCCCAGGCCAAGGACAGGAGTTCGGCTGCCAGGCTGTAGGCTCGCTCATGACTATCCGGAGAAGCCACTACCCGGGCAAACTCACCGTGCCCCTGATGAAGCGCAAAGAACAGATCCTCCTGAGCAGTGTAGGTGGATACTCCTGTGGCGGGTCCAGGACGGGAAGAAAGAATACAAAGCAGCGGTGCCTCCACCATGCCGGCCATGGAAAAAGCCTCCTGCATGAGCGCAAAACCACCACCACTGCTGCCAACCGCTGCCCTTGCCCCGGCAAAAGAAGCCCCGATTGCCATATTGATGGCAGCCAGTTCACTTTCGGCATGGATGGCTTGGACACCAAGCCTGTCTTTTTGCAGAGCAAGATAATGCAAGATTGATGAAGCAGGGGTCATGGGATAGCCAAAATAGAAATCAAGACCTGCTGTCCAAGCCCCAAGGGATATGAGTTGGTTCCCGGAGAATAAATGCTCTGCCACGGGAATATGCTTCCTGGCAAAGGGAGCCAGCCGTTCTTCCACACAATCATAGATCATTCCTGCCAGAGCCAGATTTTCGTCCCGATCCTTCCTGAATTCACCAGTAATGATGTTTGCCAGTTCCTGTTTGCTGTGGCCATAAAGAGCGCAAAAGATGCCGATCGGCACAGAACAAAGATTACCATTGGTGTTATACGCCTTCTTCATCAGAGAAGTCATGGGAAGGCCAATACCCATGCTGCCATCGCCATCGTCGCTATTGTAAAAGAACGTGCCTCCGCACTTTAGATCCACCCGCCTTTCTTCTACGCTGCGTTTATCGAAGCAGATGATGAGATCTGCTTGTTCAGAGGTGGAAAATACTTCAGCCTCAGATGTACTGACGGTGGAATAGTTGTGCCCACCCTTGATCAGGGACTGGTAATCATCGTTTTGGAAGACATGGCGTCCATAGCTCATAAGGATTCCGGAGATTACCTGAGCTGCCTTCTTGACTCCTTCGCCTGCCTTGCCGGCAATTATGATCGTGTGGATATCGTGCAAATCAATACTCCATTGAGTTTTAATAAAGTAGGTCATGGATTTCCCGGATTGAGTGTTTGTCAATAGCTTTGTTCTTGCTTCCTGCTTTGTATGCAGTCATCTCCCCAGGATGAGGGGGATACAAAGGGGAAATATTGGGCTTGCATCAGGTACAGTTGCAGACTATTATATCCTACAGAAAAGCTATAATATCACAGAAAGACAAATCCATGGAGGAAACATGATCAGTAAAAAACTGCACAAAGCGATCAACGCCCAAATAAACCGTGAGCTCTTTTCAGAGTATTTATACCTGTCCATGAGTGCCTGGTTCGCCAAGGAAAACCTGGATGGTTTTGCATCCTGGATGCATGTTCAGGCACAAGAGGAACACTTCCATGCCATGAAGTTCTTCAATTACCTGCTGGAACGTGGTGCCGGGGTCGTCCTCGAACAGATAGACAAGCCTACCACAGAATTTGGTAATCCCCTCAAGGCCTTCCAAATGGCCTATGAACACGAACAATACATCACCAAAAACATCAACGACCTGATGGATCTGGCCAACAAGGAAAACGACCACGCAGCCAAGAGCTTCCTCGAGTGGTACGTAAATGAACAGGTGGAAGAAGAAGCTTCTGCGGACAAAATCGTCAGCAGGCTCAAGATGATCGGAGATCGGATCGAGGGAATCTTCATGCTCGATAACACCTTGGGACAAAGGACTTACACGGAGCCCAGCAGTACTGAAGAATAAGCTATTCACCGGCTCTCCGGTATCCGTTATCACATCCCGGAGAGCCCTTTTTGTTTGTGGATGGGGTGTATGCACAGCTCAAAGAACTCAGCGATGCATCGCCCCGGCTTGACCCCTTAGTTCCATATCTATCATTATCCTGCCAGACACAAAGTATAAGACCATCGAATAATGGGTTGTGGGGCGAAGTCCTACTCCTTTTAGGGTGGTGGGCGGGATTAGATTTACAAAAAATTGCCTCACAACCAAAGACCATTGAATAATGGGTTGTAGGGCGGAGCCCTACTCCTTTTAGGGTGGTGGGCGGGATTAGATTTACAAAAATTTGCCTCACAACCAAAGCCCACTGAATAATGGGTTGTAGGGCGAAGCCCTACTCCTTTTAGGGTGGTGGGCGGGAATAGATTTACAAAAATTAGTGATTGACACTGAGGGGTGATTCAGATTCGGTGAGACCTGTGAGTATTATCTGAGATTGGGGAGACGGATTTTGATATTCAAAGACTTGGGAGAAACTAAATGAACGAAAGTATGATCCGAAAGAATAGCGAGTTGCCAAGAGGATTCAAACTGATGATGGAATCCGGTCTTTACGAGCTTTGGGTAGGAATTGTTTTGTTTTTTACCGGTGTTTCCAGAGCATATTCTTTAGGTAAACTTGGATTTAGCCATATTGACGAGATCGGGTGGTTTGTAGCCATCTTCATCTACATGATCTGTCTCTACAGATTTGTCAAACCCAGGCTGACTGACAAATCCAAACAGATGTACACTGGCATCTGGAATTGGGAGTTTATCCTGGGGCTTGTGTTTGGTGTGTTGGTGCTGGTCATCCTCCTCTCGATGATGTTCAAAGTGAATCTGTATATCCACTTCAACCCCAAATACTCGATCAATCTGATTGTAATCCTGCTTTTGCTCTATGCAATGATTCTGGGGTTGGGCACCCGAACTTTCAGAGTTGTGATCTATAGCCAGGTCTTCCTCTTGATTTATATCATGAGGATATCCCGTACCGGAATGGAATATTTCAGGCATTTAGTCTATCTTTTGGGCTTGAGCATCCTGATCAGTGGTGTTTTTCATTACACTGCCTTCCTCAGGAAACACCCGCTACCTATCCGGGAGAAATAGGACATC
>JAQUHL010000054.1 GCA_028683635.1 Candidatus Cloacimonadota bacterium | reverse complement strand
TTATCGCTGGAATGAGATCCAAACCCAAACGTGCTGTCACGGTGGTAATCATCACCATTGCAGCCTTCCTGCTATCCAGTTTGATGGCTCTGGTCAAAGAAAACGTGTTCATCAGAAACCATGATAAGGTTAGCCGGATCATACAGGCTTTGGGATGGCAAAAATCAGAGCAGAAGAACATCTGAACCCGATTAGGCGGACATGAAATTCCTCCATCCCCAAAACCTGGTCATAACCTTTTTCCTTTTTTTTGCCATTCTGGATTTCTATCCTCTGGCACCGTTTATGCTTACCCTGTCCTATCTGGCCTTTGCCGCTATGGCACTGGCATATCTGATCGCGCATCCGGAAATCAACCTGATCGATAAAAGCAACCTGGGACCACTACTCTTTTTGGGGTTTTGGTTTGCCTACAATGGCTTTACCCTCTTTTGGGCTGGGGATAAGGATCTGGTGTTTGATTATGCTTTATACATCATCCGCTATGGAATCACATTTTGGGCTTTCAGCATATTGTTTAGGGCTGAGAAACTGCGGAGCAGGATGCACCTGCTGTTTGGAACCATCTTTTTGCTTTATATGTTGACGGCCATCTACGAACTGATTACCTGGAGACATCTACCGAGTTCGAGATACTCTGGGGGGACGCACTGGGTGCCGACCGGCCCCTTCTATGGAGAGAATATCTTTGCAGCCTTTATAATCCTGCTTGTTCCTTTTATGGTGTTTTTGCCGAAAGTGATCAACAGAAAATGGCTGAACATCATCTCAGGGCTTTTTGTAATACTATGCTTTGTAATTGTGACCATCCAGGGAGCAAGGATTGCCATGCTTTCGCTCCTTACCTTCATCGCTTATTATTTTATCTGGCATACAAGTATCAAGGCAAAGCTGGTATCTTTGATTTTGGTAGCCAGCCTGGTTGCTTATGTTGTGATCCAGTTCAGAGAACCGATCACGCAGTTCCAAAGCCTCTTTGAAAGGCAGGCAGAGACGGTTACCACGGATGCCGGAACACTGCATATGAGTTCCTTGCAGATACGTAAGCAGTTAATCCGGGAAACGGTTGACCTGGCAGCCAGCAGTTGGTTTATGGGAGTGGGTGGCGGTAACTATGAATATGAGATGCGCTCCGAACGACAGTCCCGAACTGCCTGGATCACCAATGCGCACAACTATTTGATGGAACTTTTGGGTAATCATGGAATCATTATCTTTTTTTGGTTCATCTTTTTGTATGGGTGGTGGGCACTGAGGCTGTATTATCTTTACAGAAGGGAAGAAGGGAGCAAAAAGTACGTGTATTTGATGTATCTTTCATCCCTGCTAATGTTTATACCTACCAGCAGCCTGCCCAGTTCAATCCGGTGGAACTACCATATCTGGATCTACTTTGCGGCTATAAACGCCATTAGTTTTATTCCTCAGGATAGTCCCGGAACCCCAGTTCAATCAACTGAGGCACTATAACAGGAAATAAAGGAAGTCAATGGATAGCTTTACAAAATTAGTACAGATCGTTCGCGATCTGAGAGATCCCCAAGCAGGATGTCCATGGGATATAAAACAGACGCCGGAAAGCCTGATCCCAAATTTTATCGAGGAACTCTATGAAACTGTGGAAGCGATTGAGGACAAGGATGATGAGGCCTTGCTTGAGGAATTGGGAGATCTGATGCTGCACATTGTGTTCCAGGCACAGATTGCTTCCGAACAGGGTAAATTTGGGATCCGACAGGTAGTGGACCAGATTGTGGACAAATTGGTGCGCCGGCATCCGCACGTCTTTGGCAAGCTCGATCTGGACAGTGCTGAAGCCGTGAAAATGAATTGGGAAAGGATCAAAAAAGCCGAGAAGAAGGATAGGATATCTGTATTAGATGGCATTCCCAGAGCGCTTCCGGCTCTGATCTATGCCCAACGCACTCAGGAGAAAGCTGCCTCAGTCGGCTTTGATTGGGAAGAAATTACCAGTGTACTGGATAAGCTAAAAGAAGAGGAAACCGAGCTTTTGGAAGCTCTGGAACTTAAGGAAGAATGCCAGATCAGAGAAGAACTGGGGGATCTGCTCTTCACAATTGTAAACCTTTCCCGCAAGCTTGGTTTTGATGCAGAATCCATCCTGAAGGATACCACCAGGAAGTTTACCAGACGTTTCCACTATATCGAAGAACACTACCGCCAAAGCAAGGAAGATATTCATGAGGCAAGTCTTGAAGAACTCGACGTCCTCTGGGAACACTCGAAAAAGCATTAACCGCTTCCAGAGCATGCGTCTGTATATCATCATCAGCAGCCTGATGATCTTTTTGTTCTTTGCAGTTTACACTCAGGTGCTGATCCAGAATGCCAAACGCGAGCAGGAGTTTGTTCCCCGGCTCTTCGCCCAGTTCATTGCCTACACTGATGCTTACCTGAGGGAAAGTGACGCCTATCTGAAGGAAGCGGAAAAGAGCACGAAGCTGCTCAGCGACGTGGTTTCCAATTACTTCAATCTGGTGGGAAGAAGAGGGTTTCAGCAGGAACTGGCAAATTACATTACTTTTGAGTTCATGCCCCACATCAATATCCCCATCATTATTACCGATGAAAATCTTCAGCCTATGCTCTGGCAAAATGTGGATATCCCTGCCAACAAACTTTTCAGCGAGCTAAGCTATGCTGAGCAGAGTTCCTTGAAAAAGCAGATGGAAAACATGACTGCCGTTCCGCTTTATGACGATACCGATGGTAAGCGGGATACGGATATCCCCATATCGTATGCTTATTACAGCAGTTTCCGCAAGAAACCTGTTTCCTTTGAAGAATTTACCAAGAAGATAGATTATTCGGTGATCGTGGCAGACCGAAACAAAATCCCCATGTACTGGAAAAACGTGGATATCGATGAAAGAGTGGGCTTTGCAAAAATTGCCACAGTGGATAAAAACGTGCTCAAAGCTAAGATGGCCACCATGCACGAGATCCCTTTGAGTAACGAAGCCGATAGCCTTGGGTTCATCTATTTTTCGCATCCCAAAGCTCTTTCCCACATTCGTTATATGGTGATTCTCGAGCTTTTAATAGCCTTTTTGTTGATTGTTTCCGGAAGTTATGGCTTGCTTCTGTTGAAACGGACGGAGAAGGATTCGCTCTGGATCGGCCTGGCCAAAGAAACCGCCCACCAGTTTGGAACTCCGATAACCTCGCTTATGGGCTGGCTGGATTACCTCAAGGATAAACCATCCGGGTTAAAAGAACCGGCAGATTTTCAGAAGATCCTGGGCTTTATGACCGCTGATCTGGAACACTTAAGAAACATTGCCTCCCGGATTGGGAAGGTAGGTTCCAAAACCAAGCTGATCTCAGAAGAATTGCAAAAGATCCTCGAAACCACAGTTGACTATTTCAGCAACCGCATACCACACTTGGGAGCCAAAATCGAGATCTTCCTGATCAGTAAAATCCAGGGAGTCCAAGTGCTGATGGATTCAGAACTGATAAAATGGACATTGGAAAATCTGATCAAGAACTGCGTGGATGCCATGAGCAAAAAGGGTGGAAGCATCATTATTACAGCTACCCAGAAGGAGCATTGGGTGTATGTCCTGATCCGGGATGAAGGCAAGGGTATCCCCCGCTCCAATTGGAAAAAGATCTTTGAACCAGGGGTAACTACCAAAACCAGAGGCTGGGGGTTGGGACTCAGCCTCGCCAAGCGCATTATCGAAGAGTACCATCAGGGACACATCCGGGTGATCGAAAGTGCCATCAATGAGGGTACCACAATCGAAATCAAACTGCATACCGGCAATGAAGCCTAAGCTCTTTAAGGATAGTATTATGACTTACGTCGTTAGCTCGAGACAGATGAAGAAGCTCGATCAGAAGACCATCAGAGAATGCGCTATGCCCTCCTCTCTGTTGATGGAAAATGCAGGACGAGCCTGCACAGAGCTGTTGATCAATGAATACCCAGCCTATCTGACAGGACAAATTCTGGTTTGTTGTGGACCCGGTAACAATGGCGGAGACGGAGCAGTAATTGCCCGATGGCTGGCAGAATATGGCTACAAGGTCTGCATCCTGATGCCGTTCACTGATCCTCCTGCAACCAGCGAAGCAAAGAATAATTTCGCTCTCTGCAAAAGGGCAGGGGTTCCGATAATCAAGATAGGAAGTGTGAGCTCTCTGCCCAGAGCCCAGGAAGCAATCAAAGAATCTTCGCTGATAATCGATGCCCTCTTTGGTATTGGTTTTCATGGTGAGCCTAAGAGATTGTACTCCGATTTGTTCAGGATGATCGCAGTTTCAGACCTGCCGGTGGTTGCCATCGATATCCCATCCGGACTCGATGCCGATACAGGAACCTGTTTTGAAGCTCTGAAATGTGATCTTTGCATCAGTATTGAAGCTCATAAGCTGGGTTTGTTCCTCGGGGTGGGAAGATACTTTTGGGATAGACTTGCGCTCGTTAAAATTGGTATTCCAACTGATTTTTTTAAAGAAGAGCTCTGTGCCGAGCTTATCACGGAAAGTAATTGTCTCTACCCCTGCCGCAATCCTCTGGCACATAAGGGTGACTTCGGAAGGGTGGAGATTATTGCCGGATCTCCAGGTTATACCGGAGCAGCGGTTATGGCCTGCCAGGCAGCCCTCAGAGCAGGAGCAGGATATGTATTTCTGCATCATCGGCCGGGGCTGGAGAAAATCTTCGAGATCAAACTAACCGAGGCGATGAGCTTTGCCATACCCACGGATTCTATAAGCAATCTTCCAGATACGGAAGCCTTCCTTACCCGTCTGAACAAGGCATCGGCCATTCTGATCGGCCCCGGTTTGGGAACTGATGCCTATGCCCTGAAGCTGTTGGAAACTGTTTTGAAAAAGTGCAAAACCTGGCTCGTGCTGGATGCCGATGCTTTAAATCTGATGGCCAAAAACCCAAAGCTGATGACGCACCTCAGTAAAGAAAATATCCTCATTACTCCGCATATTGGAGAGTTTTCCCGTCTTTCAGGGTGCAACACCCAAACAATCCTGGTAGACACGCTATCCTGCCTGCAAAGCTTCATCAAAAAATACGGGTGCAGAGTCCTGCTGAAAAGCTCCACAAGCATCTACGCAGATGAAAATTGCATGAAGATCAATATCAGCGGAAACGATGGTTTAGCCACCGGTGGCAGTGGTGACGTCTTAAGTGGCATCATAACCTCCTTTCTTGCCCAGGAAATGGAGGTTTCCGAAGCTGCTATCTCGGCATCCTATCTGATGGGACGCACCGCAGAACAGCTTGCCCGAACCAGGAAAGCCTTCAGTATCTTGCCCACAGATATATTGGACAGCCTGTTCAAGGAAGAATTTTAAGACCGTTGCACATCCCGATTTATCGGTTTGCAGACTTCCAAATATGCTGGTTGTGAGGCATATTTTTGTAAATCTATTCCCGCCCACCACCCTAAAAGGAGTAGGGCTTCGTACTACAACCCATTATTCAATGGTCTTTTCAGGAAGAAACACAACTCCCTATGCTGCAAACAAATCTGTGTTGTGGCTCTCTTCTTGCATCCTGAGCTTTTGAAGGAAAGTTTAGTATTATCGTGTTTGGCAAGCAATGACATAATCCATGCCCAGCCCACCGCCCAGAATTGAATGGGGCTTAAGGCCCATGCCCCGGCAAGATTATATCATTTATTGTGGAAACTGGATAAGACTACCTAAGCTCAGGGAGGTTTGCTGATGCGTAGATGCAGCATAATCTTTATGTTACTGCTTTTGGGGATGTTGTATTCCCGGAATCGCACAGATAATGATACTACTTCTATGGATCACTATCCGGACAGGATCAAGATTAAGCTCACGAGCAATACACCTCATCTTCACCAGTTTCCCCGTGACATAAGCAGATCCTTTACCAGCTTCATGGTAGCGGAACTTGATTCCCTTTTTCTGGCTTGTCAAGGCAATAGAATCATGCGGGCTCATCGCCAGGTAAGTGATGCCAACTGGGAAGCACAGACAGGCTTTGACCGCTGGTTTATACTTTACTTTCCAGTAGGAATAGATCTTGAGAAAGTAGTAATGCTCTTCCGCCAGTGCCAATACGTCGAATTTGCCCGTCTGGAGTATTATGTCTATCCCACTGTTGTTCCGAACGATGAATATTACTCATTCAATTGGGGCCACAACAACACAGCCCAGCTTCCCGGTGACTGCACTCCGGATGGAGATCATGCCGGAAATGGGGTTGGCACTCCCGGTTTTGATACCAAAGCCGAACTTGCCTGGGAGGACATTCAGGGCTACGGAATTCCAGAAATCGTTGTGGCTATTCTGGATAGCGGAGCAGATTTTGGGCATCCGGACGTGAACTGGATTTCGGGATGGGACTATGGAGATCTGGATTCAGACCCAAGCTATGTACCTGGTTTAACTGTTAATCAGGGGCATGGAGTAGCAACCGCCAGCATTGCTGCAGGAAAGGCAAACAACACAATCGGGGTTATTGGGGTAGCCGGAGCTTGTTCGGTCATGCCCATCAAGATAATGGACAGCTGGGGGCAGTTTTCCCACACATCCATAGCAAATAGCATTACCCATGCAGCAGATCATGGTGCAAATATTGTTTCCATGAGCTTTGGCTCGTTTATTTCTCCAGAAATGGTACCGGATATGGAACTGGCCATATCCTATGCCTACAACCTGGGTGTGATACTCTTTGGTAGCTCCGGTAATGATAATATGTCCCAAATCATTTATCCAGCCAGCCATGCCAATGTGATAGCCGTTGGAGCAGCCTCGCCCTGTGGTCAAAGAAAATCTCCAACAACCTGTGATGGAGATATCCGCTGGGGTTCAAACTATGGAGCGAACATTCCTGATGCTGCCAATGCTGTGGACATCCTGTGCCCCACAATTCTTCCTGTTGCAGATATCAGAGGTCCCGGGGGCTATACTCCGGGAGATTATTATATGTGGTTTGCTGGCACTTCATGTTCCACTCCCTATGCAGCAGGAGTGGCTGCCTTGCTTCTCTCCAAAAACTCCAGTCTTACCCCGGCAGAAGTAAAATTCGCACTGACTTCCACAGCAACAGATATGACCATCGATGGAGGAGTCGGCTGGGATCGGTATACTGGTTATGGTCTTATCAATGCCTATGCTGCCCTGAGCAGTATCCCGGGAGGGTTCCCTTATCTGAGTGTCGATCAACCAGCGGGTTATCACTTTTACGAACTGGGAGAGGTAGTCTCCTTTTTGGTCACGGCTTTTGATCTTGATGGAACAATATCCCAGGTTCAGTTCTATGTAAATGACGAACTTGATCCCCGCTCGATTGATATTGTGGCTCCCTATACCTGGAATTGGGATAGTTCAGATGCATTGCCCGGGATAAACCAGATCAGGGTCATTGCTATTGATGACGATAACAACTCCGTACAAAAGCTTGTGCCAATAAGCATCAAAGCCCCGGCTGATGAAGGTTTTGAAAGTGGTAACCTGCTGGCTCATCACTGGCAAAATACAAGTGCTGTTCCCTGGGGTATTTCGGGTCAGAATCCCTTTTCGGGGTCATATTCTGCCCGTTCCGGAACCATTGGTCATGGCTCATCCACATCGCTCAGTATCACGTTGAATGTTCTCGAGGCAGCTTTTATCAATTTTGCCGTTAAGGTTTCTTCCCA
Organism: Candidatus Cloacimonadota bacterium; assembly: GCA_028683635.1. Lineage (GTDB taxonomy): Bacteria > Cloacimonadota > Cloacimonadia > Cloacimonadales > Cloacimonadaceae > JAQUHL01. The sequence continues at coordinate 1,262 of JAQUHL010000054.1, read as the reverse complement.
GATCAATGCCGACTATCTTAGATTTTACATAAATAACGTACTTCAGGAAGCGTGGTCCGGTGAATGCGCCTGGGCTTTCTACCGCTTTGCCGTTGAACCCGGGCAAAATGACTTTCGCTGGACCTATTCCAAAAGCCCTTCGATACAAAGCGGTGAGGATCGGGCAATGCTTGATCATATAACCTTTCCTCCTCATATACCAGATCTTGCCCCTCCCAGAAACTTCATCGCTACAGGTGCTGTAAATCTGGTCCAGCTTTCCTGGCTGACTCCTGAATGGGGTCTGCCAGACGAATATGAGATATGGAGAAACGGTTCATTGTATTCCAGAGTAGCCGGAACAAGCTTCACGGATGCAAACGTTAGCGCGGGAGCGACCTATAGATACCAGCTAAGGGTGGTTTATCCAGATGGACTATCCGGGTTCAGCCCAGAATGCCTTGCCATGCCATTGTTTGCAGGGCCACACATAACTTTGGATAACGAATTTCTGGGAGCTTCTCTGATCTCTGGGGAACAAAGTACTGATGGATTTTGCATTTCAAACATTGGTAGCCAAACCCTTGCCTACAACATCACCCTTCAGGAACTTCGCAGGGTATCGCAAGAGCCCAATCCTGCCAGTTTACTTCGGAATCCTTTATGGTTGGAAATCACGCCTCTATCAGGAAACCTGCCTTCTCTGGGCTTTCAGCATGTTTCGGCCAGCTTCAGTTCTCAGGACTTAGCCCCTGGCATGTATCAAGCCCTCTTGCTGATATCTTCAAATGATCCGGAGAATACCATGCTGGAAGTCATGGCTATGCTGGAAATTGTTTCAGGAATGCTATGTGCTCCACAACTGCAAATCGAAAATACTCCTTCCGGCACTATTCGCTTATCCTGGCAGGCAATAGACAACGCTTTGAGCTACCAAATCCTGGGATCTGAGACTCCCCAGGGTCCTTATCAAATGCTGGCAAACACTCACGAACTCTTCTGGGAAGAAAACCTCGGAACCTCCAGGAGGTTTTACAGGGTAATCGCATCCACAGAACCATAGAAGAGAAGCTGCACCAGGAAAAACATTGTCATCGAACTCAAGACCGTTGCACATCCCGATTTATCGAAAACAGACTTCCAAATATGTTGGTTGTGAGGCTTATATCGTGTTTAGTTTGAAATGACATAATCCATGCCCAGCCCACCACCCAATATTGTATGGGGCTCCGCCCCATGCCCCGTTTGATTATGTCATTTCAAAGTAGAAACTGTATTATTTG
>JAQUHL010000053.1 GCA_028683635.1 Candidatus Cloacimonadota bacterium | reverse complement strand
GGTCAAGGAGTGGGAAGGCTGATCAATGCCTATGCATTTGAATATGCCGAGCGCTTACGAGCCTGCAATCAGAACCTGGCCTATGAGTTCTGTACTTATTATCTGAATACCGAAAGTCTGCACATGGCAAAGAAAGCCGGATTCAGGATCGTTCAGCGCTTTTATGCAATTTCCAAAAAAGGTATCAAGGTCTGCCAGCGTCCCGAGATTATTGAGGAATATGGCCTGAACCTGTTTAAGTCCGTCAGGAAGTATATCCCCAGTGGCTGGCAATCTGTTCATAAACATCCGGATAGCCTTCCCTGGCTGAAAGCAAGGTGTACTGTGTTCAAGACTCCAAAGGCCATTTATCTCCTGGGTGGAATCAGCGGTAAATCTATTTTTCCCTTAACTCGGTTCCAGGGCGATATCAAGCAGGAACTGCCCTATTTCCAATACTTTTATTCAAGTTACAAGCCAATTGAGATCATCTTGCCCCGATCGTGGAAGGGTGTGTTACCAGAGCTTCAAAAAAAGAAATTCAAGTTTTGGGAACCTAACCCCGATTTGAAACCCAACATGTATATTCTCAGAAAATATTGAAATCAAGCTCCGGATAATCTTTCAAGTTGCCTGATCTTCCAAAACTGCTTATAATAATAGTGAAAGGTGCGTAAGTCTCTACGATCAGGAGGTTGATAGATGAATCCCTTTTCATTTTACAATCCCACAAAAGTCCATTTTGGCGGTGGGACGATCAGGATGCTTGGTAAGGAACTGAATGAGGCCGGAATCGGCAAAGTAATCCTCGTGGCCGGAAGCGGTTCCATCAAGAAAAACAATGTTTATCATCAAGTAACAGACACTCTTGGTAAATATAAAATCAAATGGATTGAGGCTTGGGGAGTTCGCCCTAATCCAGAATTGCCCAAAGCTTTAGAGATTCTGGAACTTGCCCGCAAAGAAAAAGTGGATGCCATTCTTGCTGTTGGTGGGGGCAGTGTCATCGACACATCCAAAGCAGTGGCTGCCGGATTTTATCTAAACAACCTCTGGGATGCCTTTCTTGGTAAAGAACAAATCACAAATGCCCTTCCTATTTACACGGTGTTGACTCTTTCAGCGACAGGCTCGGAAATGAATGCCAATGCGGTGCTCTCCAAACCGGATGCGCATATGAAACTGGGAGTCTTTTCTCCTTATCTGTATCCCAAACTTTCTATTATCGACCCCACCGTGCAATGCAGCCTACCTTTTGCCCAGACGGTAAATGGTGCCCTGGATGCTATGGCGCACATTCTGGAATATCAATTTGCAGATGATACACCCCATGTAACTCTGGCGATCAACGAGGCTCTTCTGAAGACCATAATGGCTTGCACAGACAATCTAAAAACCAATCCCTGCGACATCGTATCCCGGGGAAACCTTGCCTGGAGCGCAACCCTTGCCCTGAATGGAATATCCGGAATCGGGCTCAAAGGTGGGGACTGGGCCTGCCATCAGATCGAACATGCATTATCAGCTTTCAATCCCAACATCGCTCATGGTGAAGGACTGGGTGTAATCTTCCCCGCTTGGATGGAATACATGAGCGAAAAGGATCCCTGCAGGTTCCAACGCTGGGCACGCAACGTTTGGGATCTTGATTCTCCGATTCCAGCTATCAAGAGGTTCCGGGAGAAGATATGTTCCTGGGGTGCTGCGACTTCGCTGAGGGATCTTTGTATTAAAGAATCGAATCTTCAGCAAATACTCGATCTGATCATGAAAAATCAACCCATTGGAGCAATCAGCAAGTTTACAGCCGTTGACATTCAGGCTCTTTTAATGCTGGCTTTTTAAGCCTCATACCTCAAAGAAATTATAGAAATATCAAGGGATCAATGAGATCCGAATCTCTAAAGTGGGAGTAAGATAAGATGCAGACCGGGTATAGGCATCCTTTGCCCAGTCCTTTCCTGCTTCCTGTTGTAGCATGGTGCCTGGGCATTACCCTTGCCAGGCACTTCGTTTTCGGGCTACTCTGGCCATTCTATCTGGCTCTCAGTTTACTTATCAGTCTGGCGCTTTTCCTTCCCAAACAACGCATCTGGTTTATCCTGATAGCTTTTGTGCTTTTGGGCACGATTCGCTATGAATATCAGGAAATGAGGCATGGTGTCCTCAAAGAGATATTGATAAACCGTCATCGGATAGTTCAGGAACTGGAGTTTGAGGTTTACAGCCAGGTGTCGGATGAATACCAGAACTATGAAGTTCGTACTCAGCGTTTGGCTGGACAGCCCCTAAAGGAAAGGATACTCCTCTATTCCACCAATGCGTTGAATCCCGGCTCCCATTATCGCGCAGTGGTAGAACTGCGACCAATAATCCAGGATAAAATTCTTGATACTGGAAGAACTAACTATGCTGCAAAGGCTTATATCCGGCAGAGCTTGCAAGAACTGAGTTCCCATAGAAATACTCCAAAGCTCGCCAGGGTGCGTTCCAATCTTCTAAAAAACCTCGAACGCAAGCTGGGTGATAGTTCCAGCCTGGCAAAGACGCTGCTCTTCAGTGATTCCAGTGGTAAGAAACCCTGGGTGGAGCGTTTGAATCCGGCAGGGCTAACCCACCTTGTGGCTGTCAGTGGATTGCATGTGGGATTCATCTATCTGATTTTGATGGTAGTTCTCAATCTATTTCTGCCCAGAAGATGGAGTGAGATCTGTTTCCTATTTCTGATCACCATTTTTGCAGCTTTGAACCACTGGCATCCTCCCATCAGCAGGGCAATTCTGATGATTGCTCTGTTTCTGATTGCCAATTGGATGTCCCGGCCAGTTTCCCCTGCTCAAGTAATCTCGCTCAGCCTCTTTATCATTACCCTGGTTCAGCCGGAACAGCTTTTCAGCATTGGCCTTCAGCTATCCTATACCGCTGTTATGGTGATCTTTTATGTGCTACCGCTATTTCCCAGTTTTTCAGCAAAGGAGAGCCAATCCTGGCTGGAAAAGATTGCCGGCAGGGCCTTGGACTACCTGATCCTGAGCTTTCTGGTCTCGCTGGCTATTCTGCCGTTTACCCTCCACTACTTTGGCAGAGGTACTTTGAACGGAGTGATAGCCAATCTTCTGGGCATCCCGGTTATCAGTGTAATGGTCCCTTTAAGTTTTCTGATACTGTTTGTGCCTTCCGGAACTATCCTGTTTGATGCGCTGCTCAGTTCCTATAATTGGTTATACTCCTTTTTCGCCCAGTGGGCGGATTTTTGTGCAAGACTGCCACTAGATATACATGCAAATCTCCCTCCAGCCTGGATCTGGGCTTTGATTATCCTGATTGCCACCTCTTTCCTGATTCTGCGTAAGCGGTTCAAGTTACTCAAGAGGCTCGCCATCCCTGCTGCTGTATTGGTGTTACTCCTCTTGCTGCAGCCATTTATGAGCAGATCAGATTTCAGAATCATTGTCTTCGATACAGGCGTGGCAGATTGCATCTATCTGCAGATGGGGGATAAGAAGCTGATGATAGATACAGGCCCAGCATATCTGAATTATGGTAGAGCCCGGAAACGGGAAACACAGGATAACTGGATGCAGCGCAAAGGCTTGTCCTGGCTGGGAAGGAACCGCATCCGGGAGCTTGACTATCTGTTCCTATCCCACTTGGACAGCGATCATGCAGGGGGAGTAGAGAGCCTTGTCATGGCTCTCAAAATTAAAAACATCGTGATCAGCAGGTTTGTCAAAGAACATCCATTATGGCAGAAATGGGAGGAGACTCAGCTTTTTGGAAATGCCAGACTCACCATTGTGCCTGATACGATGAGCATCCTGCTTCCCCAAGCCCGGATCAAAATCCTCCATCCTGATTGTGACTACAATAACCGGGATGAAAACAATAGCTCTCTGGTTCTGCGGATTGATCATAAGCAGAAAAGCTACCTGTTTGCAGCAGATATTGAAGCGGAGGCGGAAGAATACCTCCTGCAAAACCACCCCTCAGAACTAAAGTCCGATTACCTCAAGGTACCTCATCATGGAAGTCCGGGATCAAGTACCGAGGCCTTCATCCTGCAGGTTGATCCCCGGGAAGTATGGATCAGCTCCTCCAGGTTCAATCATTACAATTTCCCCGGGGAGAGGGTTCTAAATCTCTTTGACAGATATGGCATCCCGGTAAAAATGACAGCCGATGGCAGCATCCATCATCCCTAAAGCAGCTTAAACAGGCCCGCAAGGAGAAAGAAATGCAAAGCAAGACCTTTGAAAGCCTGGGGATCAACCAGGTCTTATCCGAACTGGTACCTCTCAGCAGTTATGGCAGAGCACTGAAAAAGAAACATCTTGCCGCCGGTTCCCACAAATTGCCATTCCTCCGGGAGGAATACCGCAGGCTGGAATCCCTGCTATCTTTTCTAAGGCGGGAAATGCCCAAAAGCCTGGAACTGAAGGAATATCTGCACAGTCTTCCCGAGCTTCGGATTGCCAGTGCAGGAGGGCTTGTCTATCAGCTTCACGACCTCTTCGAAATGAAGCAATTTCTCTTCTATTACCAGAAGATCCGCTGGTTTTGCCTGGATAACAAACTGGCTTATGGAAGTTCACTGGTAGACCTGGAGAAGTATTTTGCCTTGCTCGATCCTGAAGGGCAGCGATTGCCCCTCTTCAATCTCAGCCCCCTCTATGACGTGGCACTTGCCAATGCCCTGGAGGAGCAAAAGGATCTTGCCATAAAGCTGAGAACCTCAAGGGATAAGGCTTTGGAGCGTGCCAGCCGGGCTTTGGGGATGAACAACCTTAAGCCAGAATTCACCCTCTCCAAACTCCAGAACGATCTCTATGAGAGAGTCCTGGCTTCCGGGTTCTTCGCTCTGCGTGAAGACAGAGCCACCAATGCCGTCTTTATCCTCATAGACGATAGAGAAAGTGACAAAATGAAGGCGCAAATCTTCAATATCCAGAGCAAGATTGCTGCAGCGGAAAGCAGAATCCTGGGCAGATTGAGCAAAAAGCTCAATCAGATTGCTCCCAAACTGCAAAAAGCCTGTGCAGCCCTGGCCAGAATTGATTGGGACTATACCAGAGCTTGCTTTGCCCTGCAATACAACTGCTCACTTCCGGTTTTGCATCAGAAGAGCAGTATCAGCATCACAGCTGCCCGCAACCTTAGCTTCTTAAACAAACCGGAAAGTGAATTTCAATCCCTGAGCTTCGAGATCGATAAGAGGATCAATCTGCTCACGGGACCCAATATGGGAGGTAAAAGCACGGCACTGAAAACTCTTGGCCAGATCTGCAACATGGCTGCGCTGGCGATCCCTTTGCCTTGCGAAAGTGCCAGGCTGCCCATCTTCGATTTTGTGTGGTACAATCAACAGGCTCAAAGCGACGAGAACCTCAGTAGTTTCGGTCTCGAATGCGTTCACTTGGAACAAATTCTCAAGAAAAGAGGAAGAGGATTGATCCTCCTCGATGAATTTGGGAAAAGTACCAATCCGGCTGAGGGAGAAGCTCTTGCCCTGGCCGTGCTGAAATATTTGAATACCACAGCCCATTTGTGTTTTGCCGCTACGCATTTCACGGCACCAGCTTCTTTGAAAGGTGCTGCCCAGTTTGCCACCCGGGGTGTGGATCTTGATTTGCTGGAAAAGATTGATGCTGCTCGAAATCCCGATCTGAAGGAACGCCTCGCCCTGATCAGCCAGGCAATGGACTACCGTCTGCTTCGATTGAGCGGTAAACAGAATCCTCCGCTCTGTGCCATCCGAATTGCCAAAGCATTGGGTTTGAGATCTGAAATTCTGGAGCATCTGAAATAAACTTGATTTTGCGCTATTCCTGATTAACTTGTCTGGTAAGTAATAATAATTTCAGGAATAAAAAATGAATAAATCTATTAAACAACAAAACCTGGAGAGCACCATACTCAAGCATCTGAGCGGTAAACCTCTACAAATTGCCGAGCTGATCTTTGCCGATGAAGAACTCCAATCCATGCAGGAATATGCTAATGTGGTATCCATCAAGCGCTTGGGTTACAACGACCATGGTCCTGTCCACATGCGCAAGGTTATGTACAACGCCATCAAGCTCTTCCGTCTTTTAGACGATGCCGGAATCCAGATGAACATCGAAAAGGAAGGTCTTGGCAGCTCGGATGATGCGCTGGTGGCTGTGCTTCTGGCTTCCATCCTGCACGATCTGGGGATGACGATTGCCCGGGACAACCATGAATATCTCAGTATCCAGCTTGCCACACCCTACATAGATAAATTTCTTGATCAGATCTATCTTTCCGGGGATAATATCCTGAAGATAGCCATACGTTCCCTGGCAATTGAGGGAATATTTGGTCACATGGCCACCCGCAAAATCCATTCCCTGGAGGCAGGAATAGTCCTGATCGCTGACGGTAGCGACATGGAGAAAGGCAGGGCCAGAATCCCATCCATCCTGTCTGCAGAGCCCAAGGTCGGTGATATCCACCGCACTTCTGCCAGTGCCATTCAAAAAGTTAAAATTACCAAAGGAGCTGAAAAGCCAATCCGGATCACGGTGGAGATGAATGCCTCAGTGGGCTTTTTTCAGATCGAAGAAGTGTTTTTTCCCAAGATCAATTTCAGCCCCGTTAAGCCATACATTGAGCTTTTTGCCGGTGTGATCGATCGCGATATGCTCAAATATCTATGAGACTGGGTCGTTTGCACATCCCGATTTATCGAAATACAGACTTCCAAATATGCTGGTTGTGCGGCATATTTTTGTAAATCTATTCCCGCCCACCACCCAAAAGGAGTAGGGCTTCGCCCTGCATCCCATTATTCAAGGGTCTTTGATATTAAAACCTTGACATAAAGCTCTGAATATTTTTTTAGTAACTTGAGTAAAAAAAACTGCTTGTTGAAAGAGGTTCTTTATGAAAAAGTATTCGCTTACTATTCTTGGTTTGATCATTTTTTGGGGGATTCTATCTGGGATGGAGTCCGTCTATGAGAATCCCGGTGATCAGACCACCATTCTCCTGCCCACTGCATATACCATGCCCAAAGGGAAGTTCTCGCTCACCAATTACCAAGTATTTTTCATTCAGCTTACCTACGCTGCCACGAATTCCACACACTTAAGCATCGGCTCCATCGTGCCTTTCTTTGAGGAGTTTTCCCGCACCTTATCCTTTGGATTCAAGCAACGCTATCTCTCCAAAGGTCAGTTCAACTCAGCCGTCTTTGCCTTTGTAAATCCCGATTCTGAAATTCTGGCCTTGGGAAACATGCTCAGTGTGGGAGCTCCCACAGCCTGCATCAGTTTGGGAGTCGGCTTTGCGAAGGATGGCAGGGAAGATTTTGAATCCCCGGCGTTTACCTTGTCTGCCAGGAAAAATCTCTCCAAAAAAGTGGCTTTTATGATGGAAGTAGGTACAACCCTGGAGGAGATGGAAGATAACGCAGATGGGATGCTCACCTTTGGTTTCCGCTTCATCGGAGATAGCATCAGTTGGGAGCTTGGCGGTGTAAGACCCCTGGGCAAAGATATGGATTACATCTATTTCATCCCCATCCTGAAGGCGACCTTCGAGTTTTAAGCAGAGGGCGCGTTTGATATAATGCCAGGAACAAGATAGGAACACCCCGGTTCCATCTCCATAACATCAGTTTCTTGCGGTGATCCAACATGAGGTCCCCAAGGAACCCGGCACATTGCAGAAAACCATCCAGGTTATCAAAAAATCACGTCCCGCTGGGACATAGACAGCATCTGTCTCCCCAAGCCTATTACTCTGTCAAGACCTTTGCACATCCCGATTTATCGAAATACAGACTTCCAAATATGCTGGTTGTGAGGCATATTTTTGTAAATCTATACCCTCCCACCACCCTAAAAGGAGTAGAGCTTTTTGAACAGGCAACTCCGTCACCTCTGTCGACCGGAGCTCGACAGCCCAAATAGGGGTGGAGACGTCCTCGTCACCACAAAGGGCCAATTCTTTTTTCTACTTCCGTTTACAGGGGCTCAGGCTTCGCTCGCACCCTGCCTATTATCTGTCGCCCATGAGGGGCTTTCCCGGGTCACCCTGTCATTCCTTCCTACTTTGAAGGCGTTAATCACTTCTTAATCTACCCTTAATCAAGCGTTAATTATTAACGCTTGATTAAGGGTAGATTAAGAAGTGATTAACGCCTTGGAACAGGAAGCTTTCAAAAGAATTCACAGAGAATCTCTCACAGATTTCATAGATTGGACTTCGGAATGGGTCTCTTGATGATTTCGGGAATTGAGAATGATGGGAAGAAGGGGAAAAACCCCTCAATCTTTTATGTTGACGTGATTTGGCTTTCTCAAAAAATGCCCCCTACCAAGGAAGAATAGTATGCTGTTTGCAAGTGTTCTGCCGATACTGATAATAAACCGCTGGAGGTTAAGATGTTACAAGGTTCATACGTTGCTTTGGTCACTCCTTTCAAGGGATGCGAAGTAGATTATCTGGCGCTGGAAAAGCTGATCAACTTCCATTTGGAGAATGGGACTCATGGTATCCTGCTTTTGGGTACCACAGCCGAGACTGCTGGACTGGCGTCTGATGAAAAGGACACTTTGTTGCGCTTTTGCATTTCAAAAATTGATAAAAAGCTTCCTGTTATGATCGGAACGGGTACAAACAACTTGAACCAGACTCTGGCTCAAACCAAAAAAGCCAAAGCTCTGGGTGCAGATTATGCCCTGGTGATCACTCCTTACTATATCAAACCAACCCAAAACGGTATGTATGAATACTATTCTGCCATTGCCAGGGCAGTGGATATTCCGATCGTGATCTACAACGTTCCGGGTAGGACGGGGATCAATATCAGTGCCGCTACGGTAGTAAAGCTCGCCAATGAGCATCCGGTAATAGTGGGTGTTAAAGAAGCCAGTGGCAACCTGGTGCAGGCCACCGAAATAATTCGTGATGCCCCTGAAAGCTTCGTGGTGATGAGTGGGGAAGATGCTTTGAACATGCCACTAATGGCTTTGGGTGCCAAAGGGACAATCTCGGTGACGGCAAACGTC
>JAQUHL010000052.1:8549-9038 GCA_028683635.1 Candidatus Cloacimonadota bacterium | reverse complement strand
GGAGCATCGGGAGCTTGAGGTGGATTGACGGGTAACTGCCAGAAGAGGATTGGGTATCGGTCGTTGTATTCACCCAGCGAATCATCTCTCCAAGTGGATGAAAAGTTCCAGCCAACATAGGTGTTCACATAAGGGTAGGTCATCTCAGCCGTGGTTTTACCAATTTCCGATCCTCCTGAAGATAGCATCCCGGAGGTTTCCATATCCCAGAAACTGTTGATTGTATTGCTTTGGTTAAGTTGAGATCCCAGCAATCCTCCAGCCATACTTCCAGGCTGTGCTGTTACTAAACCCGTGGAATAGCAGCGCTCCAGATTACCAACTAATAAGTTGCCACCAACAAGTCCGCCGACGGAATTACCCAACCCTGTAACATTTCCTCTTGCATAGGAGTTCTTCACTGTTCCCGTGGACTGGTAACCGAGCAGACCGCCGGTACACGAAAAACCATATACAGTGCTGAAAGAATAGCAGAATTCCACCAGACTT
>JAQUHL010000052.1:0-8539 GCA_028683635.1 Candidatus Cloacimonadota bacterium | reverse complement strand
TTCTCGTTACGTTCGCACCGACCAATCCGCCATAACCAAGCTTGACATCATCAGAATAAATTATATGATTGGGAATGATGCTTACATTTAGATTTGAGTGAGATCTGCCTAAATGGGTGCTTGCAGTCCAACCTATAAGTCCGCCAATGAAACCAATGCCGCTCACTGTCCCAGTCTCAACCGAACATTGGGTAATAATCGCTGTTATGGATAGATTATATTGACAATACCCGATCATGGCACCGACTCTGATTTGGCCGGTAACATTGACATTTCGAAGGTGCACGTTTTTGAAAGTTGCAGCCTCAATAACCCCGAATAAACCCACGTGGTTTGTGGCTGGTCTGTTAATATAGAGATTGCGGATCAGGTATCCGTTTCCGTTATAGATCCCGGTGAATGCGTTGTAGCTGGCATCTGTAAAAAAGTCTCCGATAGGCTCCCAGCCCTCTCCCTGATTGTAAGGAAAGATGTTAAAATCAAGATCCGTTGTCTGCAGGTAATACTTGCCGCGATGGTTCTCGCCAAGGAAGTAACGTATACTGTTCAAATGATATGGCTGGGAGATCAGATAGGGATCGTTCTGTGTTCCGGAGCCTCCGGCAAAGAGCTGATGTCCAAAGCCCATCAAAGCTATCGTGGCTTCTTCCCGCGGTATTCTGACCCCACCATTTCCAACGATGCAATAGGGCAACCTGACCTCGGCTTCCATCATTCCTTCATAGGTTGGTGCAAATGTGACACTGAAACCTACGGTTTGCCCAACTGCTAACTGCAAAGGGAAAGATTCTGCAGGCGGGACAAGCGTGTAGCTCCCCGGATGAGATGTGAGAAACTGCAGTGTTTCAAGCTCAATTATTCCTCCACCGCTGTTGGTTATCTGGAAGTTTTGCTGCTTTGAAAAACCAATAGGTACATAAGAGTAATTATAAGCTTGGGGAGTAAGGCTCAGGATTGCAGGTCCTGCCGGCACAAAGCTGAAACTAAAATTGAAGGTTACGGGCATAGAATTGCTGATATATGTGCTAACAATTGCATAATAGGTGCCCGCCTGTAAGGGTCTATTGGTGAAAGAATTCCCCATGTCCCCACTCGCAACGATGAAAACAGGTGCAGGGCTCGCAAGGGAGGGGATCTGGTTCACGATTATCACACCGCCATGCCCTACACTAGTCTGAACATCACAGCTCAGGAAACTATCTTCTTCAAGAGTGAACTGCAACACTACGTCGAAACCAGCCAGAACTATCTGGCTGGGGCTTACCCAATTGGAACCGTAGTCATTGCCATAGTCATTTAGGGTTCCTTGCAATGAATAGCTTTGTGTGTTTATTATAATAGGATTCAGATGGGTGGAACCCTGCGGGCGGATGATACCTGTTCCGCTGAGCGGGATATGGTGAACGGTGGCTCCTGTTCCTCCCTGTGAGATGCTAAGAAGCGCATTCTTTTGTCCGATGGAATCCGGATTAAACCGCACTGTTACTTCAATGCTCTGGATATTGGAGATAAGGACAGGATAGCTTTCGGGTTCGCTGAGGATTGTGAACTGGTCTGCATCAGCTCCTGTGAGAGCAACAGAACTGATCTCCAGTGCGCCAACACCAGTATTGCTAATGCTGAAAACCTGAAGAGTGCTTTGGTAGCCAACATCTATGGAGCCGAAATTCTTCGAAGCAGGTGAGCATGAAAATACTGGTTCCACAGGGAGAACTTCATAGGCAAAGTTATCAATCAGGATGGCTCTTGTGGCACTCGATACTCCGTGCTTGAAGGCAATGTAATATCTGTCTTCCACATCAAAATCATATCCCTGAAACGAGACCTCAAACTGCTGGTAGGAAAGGTTTAGAGTGGAGATCACCTGCACCGGTTCGAAAGTGAGTGGATTGTTCACTTCTGTCATGAAACCAACAATCAGGTTCGGCAGTGCAGCGGCATTTGTACCCGCCACCCTTGCCTGGAAAGTGATCTTGCTGGATCCCAAGCCAACTGCCTCGGGGCTGATCAGATATATTTCCGCATCTGGGTTGTTGTTTGTATAGAGCCTTGCCACATTGGGAGTTGAATATGGCGTGGTGTTACTGATATTTACAACTGCTGTGGAAAAAGTTGTATTGCGGGCAATGCTTCTCCAGCCATTTTGGGGCACCTGGTTAGCTCCAGCAACCATTGTATCGAAGTTTTCATAGTGCGGAGCAACGATCTGTTGAGCAAACAGGCACAGCACAAAGAACAAGCCCAGGTGAATCAGTAGTATCCTTTTCATTTATTACTCCTCATTTGTTTATTTGATTAGCGTCATGCGACGAGAGATGTGGCTTTCATGGGTTCGCAGGGTATAATAATATATTCCGCTGGAGCACGGCATTCCGGAATCATCCGTGCCATCCCACACTCTGGAATGAAATCCAGGGCTCAGAAATCCTTCAATCAGGTTCCTTACTCTTTGCCCCCTGGCATTGAAGACGGACAGCTCGGCATAGGTGCCTTTTTCCAAATGGAAACTCAAGGTCGTGGAAGGATTGAAGGGGTTGGGATAGGCTGCATATAAGACCGCAGAAACTTGTGGCGTAGTTTCATCATCCACCGATGTAGTGATTATATACTCTGCAACGAGCACTTCGCTGGGAGCCCATCCTTCCAGAAAGGCACATGCCTTTACGACGGTTGATTCCACTATGGGCAGCGGTTCTTCATACAAATGTGAGTCCTGTGTGGGTAGCGATCCATCCAGAGTATAACGAATTTCCGCTCCTTCGTTCTGTGAAGACAGCTCAACTGATTTCGCGCTGTTATAGCTTCCCGGAGCGGGTGTTATCTCCGGCATCGTCAACTGAACCTGGGTTTCAAAGGATGCCTCAGCGGTCAGGCTGCTCTGGTAGATCAGTTTTTCCGCATAAGTCTCCAATTGGTATATGCTGGGAAAGGGGACATCAAAGGGAATGCCATCATATTCGATCCACTCGCTCCAGTCCCCACCATTAATGGAACTGCGATAGAAGATTGATGCTCCTTGGACGGGATGGCTCAAAATAACCACTACCGGTTCATAATATAATCCGGAAGCCGGGTGGATGGCGGGGGGAACCAGATTCTGCCAGGCAAAGTATGGATATGTTCTTCCTTCTTGAATATTCCATATCAGGTTGAAATCCCAGAAGGTGAAGGTTGCCTGTTGCTTCATCTGTTGTGTGGATAAACCGGAGCCTGCGGCAGAATAGGCAACTCCTGAAGTTTCCAAATCCCAGAAGGAAGTTGTGGTTGTGGATTGATAGGCTTGTCTTCCCATAAAACCTCCAACGTCATCACCCATACCGGAAACCGCCCCGGTTGAGTATGATGTGTTGATCTGTGCATACCAGTTGGACATTCCGCAAAAGCCACCCACAAAATCACCACCACTCTGAACAGAGGCATGGGAATATGAGTTCTCGATTAAGGAATAATTGCTTAATGAACCAACAAGCCCACCTGTTGTGTTCCCCGAGGAGATTATACTCCCTTTCGAAAAACAGCGATAGATTCCTGTACCAGTGCTCGCATTGCCAATAAACACCCCAGCAACTGCCTGGGCATTAACCGTCCCTTCCACATAGCAGTTATCCACCCACACATACTCAGTTCCCCCTATCAGGCAACCAACCTGGATTCCACCTGAAACACTCGCACTCAATAATCCAAGATTCTTTACTCCGCTGCCATAACCCATGAACCCGAACAGTCCGATGTAATGCTCATTGGGACGGCTGATCATAAGGTTTTGGATCACATGATTCCTGCCATCGTAAGTACCATAGAATCTCAAGGCTTCAGGCTCTGTGCCGATCGGTAGCCATCGGCTTCCACTATTGAAGCCATCCCCACCTGAGGCAAGGTATTCCTGCATATCAATATCAGCGATCTGGGCAAAATGCGCAGAGAGGAAATTCCTGACGTTGTTCAGATGTTCGGGTGTCTGGATGAGGTAGGGATTCGCCAAAGTTCCTGTTCCACCTGCAAACTGGGCGGCAAGCGCACCGGAGAGCATCATCAGTATCCAGAACAAGAAGGCTTTCTTCCTGGGGTTTGGGGTTGCTAAACTCATAAGATCGTTCCTTTATTTACTAGGGTATTTATTTTCATTTCTTTCAGTTGTCTGCTTCTCATTTCAGCATCACCACCTTCAGATGCTTTTGGTAATCACCAGTTCTGAGGCAGTAGAAATAGATTCCGCTGCCGGCTCTTCTTCCATTCTCATCCTCACCCTGCCAGGAAACCCTGTATTCACCAGGCGCTTGGATGCCCGAAACAAGCGTTTTAACCTTTTGTCCTTTCAGAGAATATACCTCAAGATAAACCGCTCCCCGCTCCGCTATAGAGTAATGGACGGTGCTGACTGGATTGAACGGATTGGGGTATGCTCCCTTCAGTTCCGTTCTTTGGGGAACGATAATATTCTCCTCGAGCGACGTGTTTTCAATAATATAGTTCCCAGTCGCAATTCCGCTCTCGAACCATCCATCCTGAAGTGCGATGGCTTTTATAGTAACAGAAGAGCTAAGAGTAATTCCTTCTTCAGGATATGGAAGCGAATCTACGTCCGGATCAGTGCCGTCCAAAGTATAGAAAATCTCGGGCTGCCCCATAGCTGTATTGATCTGTACAAGGATGCTTACCCGATGTGTGCCTGGGGCAGGAGTGAAAAATGGAAGAGGTAGCACACCTGTGATATGGATACTTTGCGCCTCTGAGGGTTGTGATTCTCCCTGTTCAAAAACAGAAGTGACATAATAGCTGATGTCTCCAGTGGGTAAACCGCTATCTATGAAAGTATTAGAAGAAACAGGTTCATCGTTCACAAGCTGATAATCATCTGTTCCAACAGCCCTGTAAATGTGATACCCATCTGGTTCCTGGCGTCGAGGGTTTTCGCCATTTCTCCTGGTTGATATGTCTGTGTTTCTTTCCCTGCCCGAAACGTATGGGTTACTTTCCCAGGTCAAGAAAGCAGTTCCCGGCCCGGAGGATAGCTCAAAATTGATGGGTGCGCGCAGAATACATACTTCCCGTGAGGCAGTCTCGCTGGGAAAATGTCCAGGCTTGAATATACGGGCTTTTATCACTGTGTGATAAGCTGTTACTATGAAGGGCTGGCTATAGATGGCAGAGCTTTCCTCCGGCACGGAACCATCTGTAGTGTAGTGTATTACAGCACCAGTTACCTGAGTGCTGATGCTCACGGTAAGATCCGAAAAATGAATGCTTTCCTCAGGTGAGATGAGTGGTAAAGGGAGCGCCAGGGCGGATTGAACCTGGGCAATATTGGAAGGCAGGGTTTCCTCTCCGTCAATCAGGGAGGTAAGATAATAGTAATACAAGCTGGTGTGAGAAACATCCTCATCCGTAAATTCCGTTTGTGAGCCGGGAAGAAGTGCCAGGAAAATCCCATTGCGGAAGAGTTTATAACTCTCAGGATTACCGATTGCCGGGGCATCCCATGCCAGAATGATGCTCGTACCAATACCTTGTCCGCTTAGGTTTGTCGCTCCCTCAAAGACATAGTTTTCAGCCATTTTCATGGCAATCTGGGGTTTGGTTTGAGCCAGCGAGGTAGTGATGCTATTACCAAAATCCGCATTATCTCCGCGCACAAATCTGTATCCATTCGGGGATTGGAAGATGCGTTGCTGACCCGAGCTGTCAAATGAGCTTGTCCTCGAAAAGGAAATATCGATCAGGATGTTATCTACTCCATTCCATTCAAATGGGTTGCTGAGGCATAGAAAGTCCCAACCTGAAGCTGCTGGGCTATACTGAGAAATCACCAGCACAGTCTGAAAAGGACCATCATCATGGGCAGAAGCATCAGTAGCTGTAGTATGTTTCATCCGGATTGTGAAGTTCGGCAGTGCATACAGTGGTGGTGAGCTGATAAAAAACCCGAGATTATTGATCGTACCACCAAAGCTGCTGAGGGCTCCACTACCCAGGATTTCCTGTGCTGTATAAACCATTTGCCCTCTCTGGCTCCTGTAATGAATGTTCACCGGCGCGGCTGCAGAGGTTGTGTTGACCAAATCTCCTTCGCCAATCTGTATGGTTACTACCCCACCGACTGTTGCCATGAAGCTCCCTTCAAAAAAGTGTTCCCCGCAGCTTATTTGGAACTGAAAGTATAGTTCATCCCCGGTTTGGGCACTGGGAGCAATCATCAGTTCCAGATAGGGGAAGGCGGTTTCGTTTATCAGAAGCTGCGGGAAAAAAGTGTTGGATACAGAGTTTATCTCTGCCAGGGGATTTGTGCTTTGCACATCAACGGAAAAAGCAGTGGACGCTGCACCACCGGAGTTATGGATGGGAAAGTGAAGCCTGAGAGTTTCTCCTGCTCCTATTGTTCCGTTCCCGTCTCCTCCAATGCCGCTGTCATTCACGATAGGTATCAGGATATCCAGCTTGGGTGCCATAACCTGTAGAGTGAGGATCTGCTGCCACTCGTTTCCTCCTTCCGAACTGAGGTTCAGAACCAATCGAGCATGGTGGTTGTGTGGTGTATTGGCAGCAAAACTGAGTACAAAAGACTGTGGGGAAATTGCAATAGCCATTCCAGGGATATCCCCATAAGAGGCTTGATTGCTGTATATTGTAACATATTCATCGGTTGTGGAAAGCAATGCGTTTACGTTTTCCACTTCATCATATCCATAATTAATCAGTTCCACAAAGAGGGTAGCTGTCTGCCCGAATACAGGATTGGCGTTGATTACTCCATTCAAAGTTTGGGAGTGTATATCAATATATGCCCCCGTGGAATTGACCGTTTCCAGGACATCAATCCTTCCTGAGCCAGTGTTGTTGTTTTTTACTGGAGCAAGCTGCACTGCACTTTCCTCAATGTAATGCGAAACTTCTTCTGGGGTAAGATTTGGCTTTTTATCATACATCAATGCCATCAATCCAGCCACTGCAGGGCTGGCAAATGACGTGCCGGATCCCGTCGCATAGGAATGAGAGTCTGCAGATGAGAGAGAAACAATATCAACTCCTGGGGCGGCAATATCGGGTCTGGTTAAGCCAATCCCAGGAGAAACCGGATAATCGTAAAAAGGTGCTACCGTTGCCCAGCTTGCAGGACCCCTCGAGGAAAATGCCGCCACCTCGTCCTGATAGTTAGTAGCTCCAACGGAAACAGTCCCGCTTAAGCCTCCGATCACAGACTGATCAGGATGCAGCCAGGGAGGGGGACAATCCCCCGGGGTTCTCAATCCTGCTGTACCTTCATTTCCAATTGCCACAGCAGAGCTTACGCCTGCCAGCATCGTATTTGTCATAACATTTCGCCAGGTATAACGATCCGGATTCCAGGAATATTGCCAGCCCATGGACATGTTCAGGATGTCCGCGCCATATTCCACTCCAAACTGAATCGCTGTCCAGACTGCATTTTGGGTGCTGAATCCTGCATCATCACACATTTTTAATATCATGATCCTGCTTTGTGGAGCAACACCTGTGGCAATACCGGAGTTTCCGTTTCCGGCAATCGTTCCGGAAACATGGGTGCCATGACCTATAAAATCACCGGTGGAATGATTCATCTCCTGGAAGTTAAAACCATAATTTGGATATGTTGGATGGCTCCAAAACCTTCCCGCTAGATCCTGATGAGCGTAGTTCACTCCAGAATCAATCACCCCCACCACAACGCCATCTCCCGTGAACCCCTGAGCCCAGACTTGTGGAGCGTTGATCAGAGAGATGTTGGCAGCAATTTCCCTGGTTTCTGTTCTTTTATCTTCAGGAGTTTGAGTTCTTTTATGATCCTTAGGTTTATCTGATATACTGAAGACTTGCCGGAGAGGATCGTGCTCGATTCTTTCAATACTGGGATGTTTTGCCAGAGTTTGTATCGCATCCGAGTGTGCCTTTAGACTTATAACATTGGTAATCCAGAAATAACGAATATCAGAAGCTTTCTGCATTCGCGATAGTTCTTCAAGGTTGCTCTTGAGTAGGATTTGATAATTATCGCTGAATTTCTTTAGGTAACTGATAACTTGCTCTCGTCGGATGCTCCGGGGCAGTGAATTTGTTACCCTATATAGTTCTTGTGAATCTGCCTGTTCTTTGAGTACCAGAATTATCTGAACCATCTCACCAGCCGGTGCACCAGAAAGGTACTCATGCAAACTGGCAGAAACTGGTGATGCTGATAGCTTGAATAACCCGCAGAGGAAAACAGCAAGAAAAAGCAGGGGAAGGATTCTCTCCAGCTTGGAAAGCGCATTCTCCGAATACTTATTGAATATCTCAGATGATTCCGTCGCCCGAAGGTCCTCATCCTGACATGCTGTATCCTGTGGAGTTTGCTCCGTTTCGGGTTCTATTGAATCTATCTGCTTTTGCAGATCTTGCTCATCAAGAATCGGATTCTTGAGTGAATTCATGTATAAGTCCATTTTACGATTAGTTTTGTTCCCAGCAGTTTGTTCTGCTGGTGAGCCGGATTCGGTTTCAACTTCTGCCTGTTTTTTCTCTGGTTTATCCACTGCGCTGTATC
>JAQUHL010000051.1 GCA_028683635.1 Candidatus Cloacimonadota bacterium | reverse complement strand
AATACTCCCTCTCCCAATCTTGAGGAGATACTGGCAGTCAATCGCGAGGCTTACGCCATGGCCATGACCCTGGCGGATAAACTCTGAAAGACCGTTGCAAATCCCGATCTATCGAAATACAAACTTCCAAATATGCTGGTTGTGAGGCTTATTTTTGTAAATCTATTCCCGCCCACCACCCTACAAGGAGTAGGGCTTCGCCCTACAACACATTACACAGTTTCCACTTTGAAATGACATAATCAAACGGGGCATGGGGCGGAGCCCTATACAATATTGGGTGGTGGGCTGGGCATGGATTATGTCATTTCAAACTAGACGCGATATTATTCAATGGACTTTCTGTATGATAACGTCATTCCAAAAGCAAAGCCCCTGTTTTTAAGCAGGGGCTTTGCTGTCTAAAGAGTGATTTATTTCTTTGCCAGAGTATCTATATAGTTCCAGATCTTCTTAGGCATTTCGGTCGAGATTTTGCCATTTACCGTACGAATTGCCCTGGCTTTGGCTTCGGGCTGGTTAATGTGGCCTTCCCTGCCTGTATCGGCAATGGTGAGCACTTTCTTGCCATTGTGGTCATAGACCGTCAACGCCAGGTTATAGCGGGTAAATTTCTGGGGCTGATCGAGAACAACATCCTCAAAAGTGACTTCAGCAGCCACTTTATTGGGATATTCACCTCTCAAGGAGAAGCCCATTTGAGAGATAGTTTGCTCGATTACCGGCTGAATCTTGTTATCCGGATCTCCGCTCACGGAAACTGAAAAAATGAGTTGTTTGGCAAGATGGGCACGCTGCAGGCGCAAGGCCTCAGGATCATATTCAAGGCGCACCTGGGCACTGGCAGAGGAGGATATGATTCCCAGTTGTTCCACCATTTCGGTATTTTGCAGGCTGATCATGGTGGCATTATCCACCAGGGCAAATTGCATCCAGGGATCACTTTCTTTGAGGGCTTTGTTCAGATTGGTCAGAATGCGTTGGGAGTTTGTTTTGATTCTGGACAACATAATCCCAGCAGTCTGCTCTCTGTCCTGATAGGCAAGGGCATAGTGCCTGCCCAGTTCATCAACCCAGTTTTGGCCAATCTTGATATTGAAGAGATTGGCTTCGGTATCGACTCTTACCTGCTGGTCCGAGGTAGTGGCAGAGGCGCTTGTGGTTTGTCCGGCAAGTGTATATTCTTCATAGCGTTGCATCACTTCGCTGGAAGCTTTGACTTCGATTTTGAAGATCTTTGAGATATTTCCCATGGCGAAGCTATTGGCAGCTTCCCGGGAGGAACCAATTCCCACTCCGGTGAGGTATCTGGTCGCAGGATACAGCACTGTGGGGTTATCCACCCAATCCGGCTTGGATGAGGGTGTGGGTTTGGGATCAGATTTCTGTGGCCCGGTACAGGCAACCAGGATCATTAGGACCACAAGTATTAACAGCAACATTCTTTGCATATTCATATCCTCTCTTTGGGAACCATCAGGTTCCAGATAATTTGCTTTTGATGCACAGTGTTTGATATCCCACAAAGCGTCAAGAACAATTATCCAGCATCAGAGTTCAAGCTCCATTCCCAGGGTGAAATCAAGCCCCCTTTCCGGATAACCATATTCCCCCTCATAATATGTATCAAAGAGATTTTCCACTCCGATTACAAGACGTGTGTGCTTCCAGCTCCTGGAGATCTGCAGATCATGTACCCAATAGGGTGCCAGGGTATGGAAACTGTATCCCGAATCCTGGCTTGTGCGGATATCGGCATAGTCTGAAGAAAGGATCAGATCGATATGATATGGTAAAAAGAAGTTGTTAGTAAGCTGGACGCTATGTCGAGGACTTTCCGTAAGTATATATCCATCAATTTGTTCGTAATCCAGATAGGAATAGGATGCGCCTAATTCCCAGATCGATCCCGGTTTGAATCTGGCTTCAATTTCCCCTCCGTAGGTATGGACATTCTGATAGTTACTGTATTTGCCATCTTTGAGATCGATCAGATCGGTCGTGTCATTGTAAAAAAGCATGATACCAAGCATGGAGGACAGCTTGCCGACTTTGATCGGTTGATGGTATCCGGCTTCGTATTTCCAGGCTGTCTGCGCCTGGAGATCCTTGTTTCCTTTTTGGGCACTGAAGAGCTGGCGCATGGTGGGGAAAGCGCTGTTTCTGCCTGCTGAAAGGCTGAAGGACTGCGAAGATGGACTTTCATAATTGAGCGCCAGGGCTGGCTCCAATATCAGCTCCGGATGCTTGCGTCCTTCCAGATCAAAACTTGATACGCCGAGGCTGGAATGCAGCTTTAAGGCCGGGACAAGCTGATACCCGTGCTGAAGGAAAGCAGAGACACTCATAAGCTTGTTTGAAGTCCAATCCAGATAGTCTCCGTTGTCCTTTCTCTGGTTTTCGATGCCCTCAATTCTGAACCCTGCATCCAGGATACTGCGTTCGGAAAGATCCAGTTGCAGCCTGTTACCCAGCCCCAGGCTAGTGGTTTTCATATCGGAATCAACCGCCAGATACTGATATTGGGAGTCGTTATATTCCTGATATGTATCTGCTGCACTATCAAAGGATAGCACACTGCTGAGCTTTAGGTTTCCCGCCAGATAGATCTCACTCATCAGGCTGGCCTGATCTCTCTGCCAGTTCTTATATTTGCGGAATTTTCGCTCATAGATCGAGGAAGGAACCTCCTTGGTTGGAATCCGGGTAGCTCCAAAGCTGATTCCCAAGGTGTGGGAAGATAAATATCTATAGTTCAGTTTGGCCTGCAAGCCATAACCAGTCTGCACAGCATTATTGCGAACCCCGCCATTTTCCATGAAGGTAGGTTCAAAACTATTGGGGAGCACCATACCATCCGTGTGGTTCCTGGAAAGCGAGATCCAATAATCCCAGGCATCGAACCGGTGCTGACTGCTGAGTTCGATCTGATTGGTATTGTTGCGCCTGGCCCTGAGCAGGATGCGAGCCCAGCTCTGTTCATTTGGTTCTTTGGTAATGAGATTTACCACTCCTCCCATGGTATTGGTTCCATACAGAGCTGAGGCAGGCCCCTTGATAATTCTAATCTCGGAGAATCCTGCAGCAGAAAGGCTATTCAAATCAACGTTACCGAAATAGCCAGGGTTGAGCGGACGCCCATCGACCAGAATCTTGATCTCGTTTTTGCGAAACCCGCGGATGCGCAAGTTACTTTCGTCCTTACTGCCGACCGTAGTGCTGATGCCTGATATCCCCAGCATCGCTTCCTTGAGATTCAGGGTCTGGGAGTCCTTTCCCGATGCAAGTTCTTTGACGTGTATCCTGCCAATCCCCTGCCCGGGAGCCTCTGCTATGATCCTGATCGCATCAAGGGTATAGCGTTTGGGCTTGAGAGTATCTGAGACGGCAGAGCTGATGCCAGCAGCCGGGAGCTGGGTACACAAAACCAGCAATACCGCAAGCCCAAACGCTTTGCTAAACATTCTTACTTGGTACCGTAACCTTCCAGAACTGTGCTTTGGAATCCTGAAAAGCTTTCAGGGACATCAAGTTCCAGATCTGTAAGGTCGTGGGGAGTAAGCTCAAATTCATGTTCCTGAGCTGTCGTACTACCCCAAACAATCAGGTGATGCACTTTCTTCATCTTCTTCTGGTTATTGGGCAGAGTCGCTGTGGGGAAGATGGTGCGTTCTGTTCCCAAAAGGTAATAACCGTCTTCGATGGCTGCACTGGGGTAAGAGAAAGCTTCTCCATAACCATCAAAACAAATAATCTGCACAGAATCGTAGCTGGCAATTCCCTGCAGGAGATCGGATAGCTTTATGGCATCTTCGACGATCCCATCCCAGTTCTCTACCTGGTGCAGGGTTAGCCCTTTCAACTCGATGCTTTTGCTGCCCCGGTCCATCGTCTCTACATCTATCTTCCTATACAGACGGAAGATTCCGGCATTACGCACTTTGAAAGCTCCTGGTAAGGATGGATCGGCAAAATAGGTACGATTGTTATCCGAGGGAACTATATAGCCTTCCCTGAAAGCTCCCCAGGAAAGATCATAACCCGCATAAGCGCTCTCCCGGGGGCTGAAACCATCATCCGCACTGACGATTTCGTAGGCATAAAGATCACGATAATCATCTTCTTCGGGAGCGTCTTCATCGATCAGAGCATTGACCACGTTTTTCGCAACAAATTGCTCGAGTTTGTAACCATAAATATTGGTGTCCGTTGGGGTTTTGTCATCTTTCTCACTGCATGCAAAGAGCAACAGCAAAGGTAACAGAATCAGCAATAATAGATGTCTTCTCATTTTTACCTCCATGATCAAGACAGGAGGCAAGACAGTTCGATTTTTCTGTCCCGCCTTTCCAAAAGGGAGGCACAACCGTTTCCAGCTATACCCTATCGGTATCAGTCCCTGCCCCACTCAAAGGGGTTTAGGCACTGACACTCGGCGCTGAGACCAGTTTAAGAAAGGTGTTTTTTTGTCAAACATATCGTGGTTGAAAGAAGAATTCCACTCTTCCCAGATCGCTATCTCCATCGTCCTCCAAAAACTCCCCGTTGTTCCCTGGAAATCGGAATCCAGGACGGGTCACACTCCTTCGAAGGAATCAAGCAAGTTAGTTAAGGTGGAACGGTTCCTTACCACCACCCATGACAAAGTAGCCGCATAATATGATGAAATACATGGTGTTAACAAGAATACTTTGTAACTTTCGAGGAAGCTAATAAGATAAGACCATTGAATAATGGATTGTAGGGCGAAGCCCTACTCCTTTTAGGGTGGTGAGCGGGAATAGATATACAAAAATAAGCCTCACAACCCGCATGTTTGGAAGTCTGTATTTCGATAAATCGGGATGTGCAACGGTCTTTAAGATATATTTCTTGACTCTGGAGGTGAAGAAGATAAAGTGGTCTCAAATCCAAAAGGAGAACTACAATGGCTGTTAAGATCGACAAAGATACTTGCATTGGTTGCGGCGCTTGCGTTGGCGTTTGCCCTGTCAGCGCGCTTTCGATGGAAGATGATAAAGCGGTATGTGACGGAGCCACCTGCATTGATTGCGGTGCTTGCATTTCCGTATGCCCAGTTCAGGCAATTTCGGAATAATCGCTTTTTCAATCCGTTTTGCAAATTAAGTCGCCTGAGGGCGACTTTTTTTGTTGACATCATACTTGCCTCTTTATTCTGTGTAGGCAGTGGCTTGGAAAGCGTAGTTATCACCCACCTATCAGAGAGCAATTGTTAGAGGATGCAAGACGTTGTGACTTATACAAAGCGAGGTATGAGATGAGTAGATTTTGTTTTTTCCTGCTTCTGGCAGCACTTTTACCCGGAGTAATCTTTGGTCTGGACGTATCCGGAGATCAATCCGGCACCTGGATTCCTGCAAACAATCCCTATTCCCTGGTGGGCGACGTTACCATTCCTCAGGGGCAGTCCCTGATCCTGATGCCGGGGGTACTCGTCCAGGCTATGGGAAACTTTCAGATCACGGCTTTGGGGCACATTGTGGCGGAGGGGACGGTTGCAGACAGCATCAGATTCATCAATGGCCAGGCACCCAGCTATCCTCTCTGGAAGGGTATCCGTTTGGAAAACACTGCAGTTACCAGTTCCTTCAGCTATTGCTACATCGAGTATGGGGAATATGGCATCAATTCGATCAGTTCTCCAGCCACAATCCAGAATTGCCACTTCAACCTGAACACCAAGGGTATCCATGCCTATGGAATCGGTTCGGCTAATCCCGGTGCTGTGAGTATCTCTTATTGCAAGGTTGAATACAGCGGTGAAAATGGCATCCTCATCTCCCAAAACAGCAATACAACGGTTTCGAATTGTGATGTTTCGAACAATGGAGTGCTTTCCACATACCGGGGAGCGATCCAACTGGCAAATCAATCCGCCGGAGGCAGCAACAATCCGCATATTATGAATAACCATATTCATCACAACCGGTGGCAGGGCATCACAGCCTGGGATATAGTGGGGGCGAACGCCATCAATCCCACGATCGGGTTCAACATCATTGAATATAACCTCACAGGTATATATCTGCTCAATGCTTCCGGATATGTCCATGATAACACCATCAGTTATAACTTCCTCCCCGGGGACATGAATTCCGGAGCAGGAGTCATGGTCAGCGGAGCCACTTCCGAGCCCTATTTTGAACGCAACACCGTAACCAACAACTTTACCGGTTTTTATATAACCAACAATGCCCTGCCCTGCTTGGGGGATCTGGGAATCTATCATTCCTGGGCCCAGGGTGAAAACATCATCCAGGACAACGTCGATGCCCTGGGCGATCCGCATGGTGTGGTATGTGCCAGCTATCCCAATTCCGCAAACGTGATCAAGGCCGAGAACAACTTCTGGGATGCCGATACTGCCGCAGAAATTGCCTTTTATATCACGGATAACCTGGATAGCGCTGCCTTGCCGGCTGTGGATTTTGAACCATTTTTGATCCAGCAGACCGATTCGATGATTGCGGGAGAATGGGGCTATGCCGGACCCTACCAATTGCAAAACCCCCGGGTAGAATTGGTGGAGGTGACCAGCGGAGAAGTGCTTGCCACCAGCTATCCTGTCGAGGACAGCTTCGAGATTACTGTCCCCAATCCCGGATCTTACTATCTGGTGGTTCGGGCTGATATACAGGAATCTCCAGAGGGCATGTATGGTGCCCATGGCGGAATCCAGACCCCGGAAGTGATCATTATTCCCGGGGAAGCCACTCTGATAACCCTTCCCCAGACCCTGATGTTCGAAGCCACCGAAACTGAACTCCCCCGCTTTTCCACAATGGGCATCCCCGCCCTGGAAGGTAACCAGACTGTTTTCCCCTTCAAACATAACTTGTGGATCTATGCTCCCGAGAAGATAGATTACATCTACCGTGAAGGAGACCATATCTACCAAAAAAGGCAAGATATAAGAAGTGAGAGCGGTTACCTGACCTTTAACCTTCCCCCAGGATCCGTCTATCTAAAAGTGGCAAACCTGGCAAATGGTGATTTCTGGCTAAAACGGGAAGTAAGTGACAGCAGTGGAACAATATCCGAATACCATGTTTTTGTTGAGATGGTATATGCGGATTCACAGTGGTATGATGGAGGCATACTGATTCCCCTTTTGAGGAAATACGATGCCCAAAACAACCTTGTCTCCCAGATCCTTTTTGATGACATCCTTACAGGGCACATACCCGAGCTGGATATGAGCACCGATATCTATATGTATGAGGATAACTTTGTTTCTGCGGTGTTACATCAGACTTATATATTGGTGGAGGAGGATGGAACGCTCCTGCCTCTGGTGATGGGTAACCGCTGGTTATATAACTGGGTGGCAGACTACCCCGATTTTCCCACCTACCTGAAATATCAGATTGTTGATCAGGAACCCCTGGGAACAATGATCAGATTCTTCTGGCAGGCTCCGGGAGCGGGGCTGACACCCTGGGAAGGATATCATCTCTACCACAATGGAGAAGTGGTCTGCACCTTACCCATAAACGAGATGTTCTATGAACTTCCTCTTACGGGAAACAATAATCAATACCATGTTCAAGCCTTCCTGGGAGAGCAGAGCTCTGGGGCA
Organism: Candidatus Cloacimonadota bacterium; assembly: GCA_028683635.1. GTDB lineage: Bacteria > Cloacimonadota > Cloacimonadia > Cloacimonadales > Cloacimonadaceae > JAQUHL01. The sequence continues at coordinate 1,481 of JAQUHL010000051.1, read as the reverse complement.
ACGAATACGGTCACTGTTGTGCTGGGTGGAACTGAAGATGAACTGATAGAGCTTCCCCGCCTGAAGTATGGTCCCAATCCTTTCTGGGCTGGAGGTCAGCCACTGTCCCTTGAGCTGGAGCTGGGGAAAAAGGGATCTGTGGAATTGAGTATTTACAATCTGAGGGGGCAAGTGGTACAAAAACAGGCATTTACCAATGTGAGTAAGCTATGCTATGAATGGAACGGTAAGGACGTCAGGGGTAATAAGTGCTCTGCAGGGCTGTATCTGGTAAAGATCAAAAGGGAAGGACAACCTCCCCTGCAAAGAAAAATAGTATTATTGAAATAGGAAGTAATTACGATGCGTATCTTACTTGTTGATGATGACCTGCAGTTGCTGGAAACCATGTCCGAACTCCTTACTCAGCGCGGCTATGACGTTCATACTTCTTCAGATTGCCTGGAAGCGATCGATTATCTGCAAAAAGAAGGCACTGATATCCTGGTAACAGATATCGTGATGCCACGTTATGATGGATTGGAACTGATCATAACGGTTCGGGAGCAATTTCCCAAGCTCAGGATCATTGCCATCTCAGGGGGCGGTAAGATCGATAAGAAGACTTACCTGATGATGGCCAAAGGCCTCAGAGCGGATGCAGTATTGGAAAAGCCTTTTCTGTGCTCCGATCTGGACGCTTTGATCAAATCCCTCTTTTAGCCCAGTTCCAGCCTCCGGAACAGGAAATAGAGGTAACCGATCAGAGTTAGATCCGAATGATCTTCGGGTCTGATGATAATGGGATTATATTCTTCATTCAAGGACATCAGCACAATCATTTTCTTCTGGGCATCCAGGGTAAGCTTCTTCAGTGTGACTGCTCCGTCTATGCGCACAGCGCAGATCTTTCCTGCAAGTTTATCCCAGTTTTGATTCTGGCGGATCAATACGACGTCGTTGTGCCGGATATCCGGCTCCATGCTGTGGCCGTTGACCCTCAGGCAGATGAAATCATCGAGGTTGCCCCGGATAATGCTCTTGCGCACCGTGACCATATCCAATACCGTCTCCCCGGATTCCACCGGCAAGCCGGCAGCAATTTCACCTGTGACTTCGAGATCAAGGATGTCCGTATTCAGAATGGCATTCTTGGCCTGGGTGATTTCCCTGAGCTGGGTATTGAGCATGTTCTTAAGCTGGTTTAGATGGTTCTGGGCAGGTTTGTTGCCCGGGGTGACCATGGAATCCTTCATGTTTCCCTGGCCTGTAATCAACCAGTGAAGATTGACGCCATACTTCTCAGCAAAAAGAATCATGGTATCGATGGATGGTTTGATGCGATTGGTCTCATATTGGCAGATGGCAGAGGCATTGACATCCAGTTCCTCACCAAGCTCCGACTGCTTCAACCGCAGAGCCTTACGGGCTTTTTTGAATCTTTCTCCAATCATTGTTCCTCCTGGTAGCCTCGGGTATGTATTTAGGGTATCAACCAAAGG
>JAQUHL010000050.1 GCA_028683635.1 Candidatus Cloacimonadota bacterium | reverse complement strand
AAATTTGCTATATTGGAGATTGATTATATTGTGTTCCTTGATGTAGTTGTTTCCCAGTAACCAGGGCAGGATAGTTATCTCGGATCTGCCTTCAGATAGTTCTTTCAAGGCCTGGGGGTAGTCGGGGACGTGCACAATCCGGCAATTCAGATCCTTTTGATCCAGAATTTCGTTTATAACGTCACCTTTTTGAACCAGTACTTCCTTACCATTGAGATCTTCCCAATTCCTGATTTCTAATTCTCCCTTCCTGAAGAACAAATTGTAATGGATGTAGGTGTGGGGTATGGAAAACCTGCTTAGTAGGACACGAGAATCGGTTTTTACAAGTCCGGCCAGTATATCCAGCTTACCTTGGTCAAAGTCCTCTCTGATTTGGCTCCATTGATTTCCAACAAACTGAACCTGCCAGTTATTAATCCGGGCAATTTCTTTGATCAGGTCAACGTTGAACCCTCCTGCTTTACCGGTTTTATCCAGAAACTCAAAGGGAGAATAGTTATCGTCAATACCCACTTTGATTATGCGCTGGGGGGTTGACGACTGGGAAGAAAGAATGCTAATTGAAAATAGCATCATGACAAGCAGGAATGCGTGTAGTATAAATCTTGGGTGGGTAGAAATCAGGCAGAAAATGGGTGGGAAGGAGAGAGGCTTGGGAAGGACAAGGCAGGATTTCATATCTGTACCTCCACACTCAAGTTCTGGCCTACTTCGATTATCTTCTGCCTCAAAAGCTTACTATCCACAGGCTTGGGGATATAACCATCCATACCGGAGGCAATAAAGCGTTCCTTGTCTCCAACCATTGCCGCTGCCGTGACTGCGAAAATTGGGAGATGCTTGTCAGTTCCGGCTTCCAGCTTGCGGATCTCGATGGTTGCCTGGATGCCATCCAGGACGGGCATTTGAATATCCATCAAGATATAATTGAACTCATCTTTCTGAACAATATCTACCGCTTGTTGGCCATCGGAGACGATCACAGCTTCCTGATTCCAGTGCTCAAGCTGCTTTTTCAATACTATCTGGTTGATAGGATCATCTTCCACGATCAGAGCTCTCATTCTGGGGATCGTGGTTTCCTGCATCAATGATTTAGCTTGACTATCGGGATCAGTTGATTGGGTTTCGACAACGGTAAAGGGGATTATAAAATAAAAAGAGCTACCCTGGTCTGCCCTGTCTTCCATCCAGATAAAACCATTCATATGTTCGATGATACTTCTCACGATTGCCAGCCCCAGTCCTTTCCTGCCATATTTAGTGGAAAGCATGGTTTGGTTTGGGCTGATGCTATCGAAGATATCCTGCTGTTCTCTCTTATCGAATCCGATGCCGGTATCGGATAAGCAAAAGATCAATCTTATCTCGCTTTGATTCTGATTATAGAGATCCAGAGAGATTTCGATCCAGCCTTCTTTGATATGACTGTAGGAATTATGAAGCAGGTTCATAAGTATCTGTTTGAGATGGATGGGATCTCCGAAGATCAAATCTGGCACTTTATCGCTGATCAGGATTTTAATCTTGCCCTGAACAGGATTTTTTACCGGAAAAAAGGTATTGATCGTGGAGTAAATCAATCTTCTGATATCGAAGCATCTTTTGGGGATATCGGTGAGTTGGGATTCGAGCATGGAAAATTCCAGAATGTCATCCACGAGTTTGTTCAAACTTCTGGCAGTTGTATAAATGTCCTCAAAGGATTCCCGGATGTTTTCCTGGCAATCTGAGTGCAGGATGTTCTGCACCATACCGAAGATCCCATTCAGAGGCGTTCTAATCTCGTGGCTCATGTTTGCCAGAAATTGATTCTTCAGCTGATTTGACCTTTCCGCTTCCAGCTTGGCGTCCAATAGTTCTTCTTCCAGGCGGACCTGAGTTTGGATATTCAGAAACTGGGTGTAGATGGTGTATTCATCTTTGCGATTCGCCGCTGATTCTATCACTTCAGGAAGAGCTTTGTCCGGGTAGATGATGCTATAGCCCAGCATCCAGATGGTTTCCTGATCCCTGGTAAGGATGCGATAAGTTGCCACGTCCACAGTGGCCCGGGATTCGATGAGTTTTAGCAGATTGGCAGTGAGTTTAATTCTGTCTGCTTCATGGATGAATCTTTGCACGAAATCATCGAGGTCAAAGCTTTGTTTCCAATCCCATCCGTATTGAGAGACATTTTCAGTAAGGAAAACGACGTTGGGTAGGGTGGAACTAATCTTGATCACGATTACCGGCCCTTTCAGGAAGACGTTATATTCTTCCTTAAGTTGTTTCTGCAACTCTTCTGTTTCGCTATGTTCTTTTTCCAGATCAAAGGTCTTGTGCTTGATTCTGCGCTTGAGAAGCAAGACCCAGGCGAAGATTATCAAGATCATTACAAAACCCAAGAGGAGAGTTATTACAAGGCGTTTAACCAATTTTGCCCTACTCATCAATTTGGGATCATATTGGGCAAACCACTTACGATGCAGGCGTTCCAAACTGCCATCCCGGCTGAGAATGGATAAGGCTGCATCAATATCATAGATTAGGGTCTCGTTCATACTGGCGATGCAATAATCTTTGGTAAGAATTTGATCCGGTAAAGCTTCAAGATTAGTAAAATTGCGCCTATTCATCAGATGCATACCAAACATATAGTTCAAAATAGCAGCATCATGATCCCCCCGGTCAACCATGGTAAGTGCATCTTCCTGAGTAGGGACATAGGTGATGGTACCTTTGAAATCCAGGTTTTGTAAAACTTCTTCGGCAATATCGCCCTGCTGGACAACAACCCGCGCACTGAGAATATCGCTCAGCCTCTTGAATCTTTTGCTTTTATTGGCGAAAACAGCTCTCCAAGTCTGGTTATGAGGAGCCGAAAAATGGATTTGCTCCCCACTGCGTTGGACAGAATAGGCCATTCCCTCGATAAGGTCGATTTCACCTTCGATCAACCATTCTCTTACTTTTGCCCATTTGGCCAGCCGGAATTCGAGTTGGAAATCCAAAAGCCTGGCAATTTCGCGCATGAGATCTACATTATAGCCCTTGGGTATGCCACTATCATCCAGATATTCATAGGGCGGATAATAAAAATCCCCACCCACAATGATGGTTCTTCCATTGAGTGAGTTTTCTGCACCAAGGCAGTATCCGGCCCCGAGCATCAACAAGAGCAATAATATACATCTCTTCATCTATCAGATCCTTCCCAGCCCTGAGCATGAAGATACTTGTGCATCGAGAATTTCCTTTTCAATCCATCAAAATTCATGTATCGGACAGTACCAAAGATCGTCCGTTCATTCCAGGGGCGATCATGCTTACCCAAACACCAGGCGATCCCGGTATAGGAATTGGGGTCTCGGCCATCCAGGCTATACTTGTTGTTCAGATACAGCATTACACTATAGGCGTCATCAGGATCAGCAGACCATTCCAATATTTTCTTACCCCAATACATCCGCATGTAATTGTGCATCTTGCCATCAACAACAAGTTCTTTTTGAGCAGCATTCCAATATATGTCATCCGTTTCAAAATGTTCGAGTCTGTCAAGTGAATATTGCACTGGTCGAGGATCGTTCAGATGGTTGTTCAGAGTGATACTTGCCCACTTGGGAAGACAGGTGGGGGAATCGTAGTGCGGGTTGTAATGGCAGAAATTCATGCTCAGCTCTCTGCGGATAATCAGTTCTTCAAAGAAAACCCCCAGATTGGCTTTCTCGTCGGAAATGACTTTTCGGTCCCTGATCAATTCCGGAATCGATGTTATTGGCAGCTCAAAAAAATCCATTACCCGGATTGAGATTTCCAGGGGACTAATCTGTCCAAAATGAAGATAGGGGCTGAGATTGCTCTGGATATTTTCTCCGGGATCGGAGTGCAACTCCGAATACTTGAGGATTTTGTGCTTTATAAAGCTCTCAAGCTGTTTCACTGCCTGATCATAACCACCTGTAAAGCTATCAACAGGCTTAACTCCTCTATCTACATCGAGTCTTTTCAGCAACCCGGATACAATGTCTGCCTTCCCAAGCTGAGCATCAAACAAAAAATCCGTGCCCACAAGAAGTTCTCTGATGTTTGTCCGGACATCCGGTGTCTGCCAGAAATTCAGGGTACTGCGGGAAGGTGGAGTCAGGTAAGCGGGAAGCTTCCTGATCAGCTTCGGTCTCAAAGTTACTGCTGCATATTCCTCTTTATCGGATGCGATTTCCACGGGGACGATCACATCTGTTTCGATCTTCTCTACTGGACAGCCCTGCTCAAGTGCGACCTCTTCGAAATCTGCTCTCATGCTTTTCTGGAAACGAAGATAGCCCGTGTCCATGACCAGAATTGCCGCCCTGCTTATTAGGCTTCGGAATCCCTTTTGAGTATCGCCGAAAAGCAGAACCGGTAGAGATCCAAGATCCAGCAGCTCCTTCCAAGTATGTTTAAGGCCTTCCAGCATAAACTGGTAATGTCGAAAGTTGGCATCGGGAATATCTTCCCTGAGGCAGAACAGCACCACCAACGGCAGTTTTCTTTCATTTGCCAGCAGGATCGCCTTATCCAAAGCCAGGTTATGGTGCACCCGTTGGCTTTGTTGCATCCAGTAGAGCACAAATGATGAAGGATGTTGAGCCTTTTGCATCAGGATTCCCTTCAATGGAAACTGGATAGTTCCAAAGATTTCAAGAATTCACGGTTCTGAGCGGAGAAGCTTTCATTCTTTCTTAGCGGTTTACAATATCGAGCCCGGCGCCGGTCAAACCTGATCAGGTTTTCGCTTAGGCAGCAATTCCACTTATCTTGAGCCAAATTGCTGGAAACGAGGTATTCTTCAAGGAAATCCCTCGACAGGCCGACCATTTGTTCAAGATTAAATTCCTCAGACCAGAACAGGAACAAATGGCTGATATCATGCTCGGGGAAATTTACCTGGATTTCTGAAAAATCTATCAGGTAGTACTGGGTTCCGCTGTATAGAATGTTGCCGGGTTGGTTGTCATGGTGGCAGAGAGTTTTTCTGTCTGATACCTGAAAGGTTCTGTGAAAGGAGGAAATGGTTCTGCCCAAGAGGCGGGCATCAAAAATGGGAAGGAAGTCCAAGTAAGGCACTCCATCCACTGCTTCCAGGATAAGTGTGTGATCATCTCCTATACCCAGCAATCTGGGTGTATAGGAAAGTTTACTTCTGTAGATGCTGAGCTCTTTCCAGAACTCCAGCTCAGTCTCACACTGCTTTCTGAAGATGGGGGTGGGCTTAGTTTGCATTGTTATTGCAGTTAACCATTTCTTGGGGGATGGGCTTGCTGGTTTTATCCTTGTTTCTGATGCTGATCAGTTCTGCAGTAATGCTTACGGCAATTTCATATGGAGTATGAGAGCTGATCCTCATACCAATCGGTGCATGTACTTTTTCCAGTTCTTCACGAGTGTAACCATTGCTTAGCATATTGGCAAAGGTTTGCTGCACTTTGTTATTACTGCCGATCATTCCAAGGTATTTATATTTGCTGCGGATACAGTATTCCAGCACCTCCTTGTCGTGGATGTGTCCATGAGTCATGATCACAATGTAGGCAAAATCGTCAAATTCGATTACGGAACCAATATCATGATAAGCGATGTGTACACAGCGGTCCACAATCCCTACCCCTTCTTTGACAAGGGAACTTTCCCGGTTGTCTATCATTACCACATAGAATCCACATAGTTTGGCGATATGACCCAGAGCTTTTCCACAATGCCCTGCTCCAATGATATAAAGCTTATCCTTTTTAAACAGGGGCTCGATGAAGACTTCCACGCTCCCACCGCAGATCATGTTTGTGGAAATGTCCACATTGACATCTTTGTCCACTTCAGTGAAGATTCCGGAGTTGTTTAGTTTGAAAGCCAGTACCTGAGAACTGGTTGGCTGGCGTTCTCTGATGTAATCAATAATAGCATGCTCCATCTCGCCACCTCCAAGATTACCGAAGATCTCGGATTTCAGGGGGATGATCATCTTCATTCCGGGTTTGGCTGGAGTAGAGCCATCAGTAGTGATAATGGTAACTTGCCAAAGGGCAGAGCCTTCGTTCATGTACTTTTTCATCTGTTCAAAATACATCTGTTGGTCGATCATTTTCTATCTCCCTGGCTTTTCTCCGGCTGTGAACGATATCTTTCCCTACCACTTGCAGGAGTGCTGCCTTTCTTTTCAGTTCTGCTCAAAAGCTATTTATTGGCTTTGGAATCTACGTTTTATAACAGTCCCCATCGCCTGCGTAAAAAGAGTTCCAAAGAAAAGATAAGAATAAACAGGCTCAGGAAATACCATTTTTTATAGATCGGAGTTTCTCTGTTGAGGGTAACCACTTTCTTTGGTACCGGGAGGGGTTTGAAGGTTTGGATGGACCCCTGATCTATTAGTTTACCCTTGGTTTCTGAGGCCAGCCAGCTAAGCAGAGGATGGTTGTAACCATATTCACGATCCTCAAGAGAACTATCGGAAACAATGAATCTTCCGCTGGTGCGTTCTCCGGAATTGGCGTCGAAGATCTGAAAAGTATAGTTTCCGCTCTTTGGCAGGTTAAAATTGATCCCATATTCGCCCTGACTAAGAGTCATGAAATCCGAAAATACAATATTCTCCTTTTCATCTTTGACATCGATTTTGGGGCTGAGGTCCAGCCTTGCCCGGCGGATATCATCATCCACCCTGAGTTTGATGCCGATTTCTTCGCCCTTCATGAAGCTGTTGTTATACAGGGCTTGAAAACGGTTTCCTGCCTTGTTACTTATCCAGGTAACCACGTTATTGATCAGTGAGTTATAAGCATTTTCAGGGCTTTGCATCTGCCAGCGCCACAAATTCAGGAAGGCCATAGCAGCCACCTTTCGATTAGCCTGCTGGCTGATGACAATTGCCGGTGAGTTCTGGGGGTTGGAGATGTTTGCCAAGATCTGGGTTCCACTTTTGGCAGTTACATAGTAATAATCCAGGGGTGGAATCCGGTTGTATTCGCTGGGATCAATCCTGAAGGCGGGGACGTTTTCACTTTGTTCACTGATGGAAAGCAATCCCTGATATTGGGATTTAATATTGGATGCGCTGATGGGTAGTAACTTATCCAGCTCTGAAATTGGCAGGCCCTGGTACAAAAGATTGGTACCAGCACCAACAATCTGCTCGACCTGGCTAAGAAGTGATGAGCCCAGTTCCAGATTTCCGTTGTTTATAATGATCAATGCCGAGAGGTTGCTTCTATCGATACTTGGGATACTTTGGTTGCCGCTGAAAAGCTGTTTACTGACTACGTTGTAATGTTTGATTTGCCAGCGGGGATTCTGATTCAACGCATCGATAATATATTTGTTGTCCCATCCGGGTTTGTCGGAAAGGATGGCAATTTGTTCCTTCTCGCTCAACACTTCTATAGCGCTAAGGTAGCTATTGTTGCTCAAGATCCGCTCAGTAAGATCAGGAGCAGAGATTTCGATGCTGAGTTTGTAAAAACCCAGATTGGAGAAGCGGTGGATAAATTCCACACTGCTTAGTGAATTGGCACTTAAGTTAACAGGCTTTTCCGCTACCTTGGTGTTACCCACCTTCAGCACGGCTGTGGCTTTTCCTGCCCAGTTATCAGCCTTGAAATCAGCCTTGATCAAAGTGGGCTCGTTGCGATAGGTATGCCGGTTTGCCTGCAAATCGAGGGCAGAAAGGTCGGGATTGCTCAATCTGGTAGTATCTCTAAGGACCATAAATGGAATGCTCAGGTTTTTTATAGGGCTCAGGTTTCCATCCCTCAACCACCCATCGCTGGCCAGTACAAAGCCAGCAATCTCGGAATCGCTATCCTCCCGCAGCCTGGTAATCAGTTCCGATACCGAGGGAAGGAGAAGGCTGTTTTCCTTGCCGCCTTCCAAGCTACTGGCAAAGCTATATGCTGCCGTTTCGTATCCACTTTCCTCATACATTCTACTGATCCGGGAGAGCATAGGTTCCAGACCCTTGCCTTTGGCATGCTTTCCATGAGATAGCACCATGCTATGGGAGATATCCTTAAGGATCACTATTCTGGGCTGGAATTTTTTGGGGATCAGGTAGTAGAGGATGGGGCTGATGATCAGCACGATTACAAATGCCAGGCTGAGAGTTCTGAGGATAGTGAGCAGGATGCTTCTGAATCTGCTGATTTCCGGCAGGGTGCGGTAATAGTAGATGCCAGCCAGGCAAGCTGATATGAGGGCGATAATTATATATTTTACCATTCTTTTCCTGTTTATACTAAAGTACCAGTTTTAGATAGTTTCCGGCAGAAATAAACGTAACATATAGGCCAGAAAGGGCTTATCTTGTCTCAATCCTTCGGTCGTGAAAGCCTGGGCTTATAATCAAGCTTTCCCGAAAGCTCAGTATCCTGTGGCTAATTCAATTATATGGGAGTAATGCTCTTGTACCTTACCTCGTGTCTCTTACATTCTCAGGTTCATATAGGTTGCCAAAGATACTCCCTTGGAACCCAGGCCGGGAAACATGGATTCATAGGTCTGAAACCCAATTCCAAACTCGCTGATTTTTGTCTTCAATCCGATACCATAGGACATTCGCCAGGGGGATTCACTGTTTCCGAAGGCTACTCCCAGATGTATGGGGATATTTTTGGTTAGTTCAAGTTCACTTCCCATACTCCAGCGTGAGATCTTGCTGGTAAACAGAGAATTATCCGTCCCCTGCACCCAGTCCAGGGAGATGTTTGCCCGGGGAAGCTGGTATAGGGCAGACATTTTGATTTCTATCGGGAGCTTGGTTTTCCAGTTTCCGGAATCATTTGTTTCATGGCTTTCGACATATAAATCATCTTCCAGATTCGAGACGTAGACGCTATCTATTCTTACGTTATAATGCAAATCCTCGGTGACTGCTCCCCAACTGATGAATCCCAGGATATTATCAACTGTCATGCCCAGATGCATTCCGGGAAATACTTCGGATGCCAGACCCAGGTTTGCTTTGAATCCCCCTCCTGCGAAGCCGGTTCCCAAAGTGATATCCTGGTTTACATTCAAGCCATCGAGGTTGGAACTGAAAAAACAATCGTAGCTTTTGGTATTAACTCCGGCATTTCCAAA
>JAQUHL010000049.1 GCA_028683635.1 Candidatus Cloacimonadota bacterium | reverse complement strand
ACTGATAAGTATCTGTGGTGGAGTGATTTCTTCGGTTACTGTTATTGAAATCGGGCTGTGGGTAGTGCTGTGGTTATCATACTCCACGCTCTCCAACCAATACCAGTAAGTAGTTCCTGGTTCCACATCCTGATCGCTGAAATTATAGGTACTGACTGTCGAGGTATTGGTTGCAGTGATTGGGGAGGGTGTAATCAGCAGAGCGCTACCGATATCCTCGGAGTAATTCTTGTAGATCTTGAAGCCAAGAAGGTTGGTTTCGGACTGGGTGATCCAGTTCAGGGAGACAAATCCCTGGGCTGTGATCGTCGCTGTGAAGGAAGATAGCTCCACTGGAAGTGTGGGATCATCATCGCTCAAGATAAACGGTACGTCGCTCAGGACACCGAAATCCACATCAGAAAAGAGGATGCTGCCCCCGGCATTGGACACATAGTGCCAATCTCCGCTGTGGTAGCAAGCTCCCCAATTTGCAGTGGTATTGATTTCGATGTCTACGATACCTGCTCCGGCCAGAACCACCGAATAGCTGGGTATCAGATTTGGATTGCTCACGGCAGGGAAGGGATTGAGGCTTTGATCCAAAGCCAGGTTCAAATCCACAGAAGGATTGATGGTATGTCCTCCATCAACCGCCGTTGCAACCCCCTGAGGAAAATCTACAGGCGATGGTGGTGGACCAGATTCCCAGGAGGAATAGGCAAACCAGCTCCATCCCGTATGCGTATTCACGGCTGCTACATAGGCATAGTAACTCGTCTCTTCATCCAAACCCGTGACATCCCTGCTAAGCCATCCAGGAGGGTTTTCTACATAAGCGGTGATTGGACCCCCAGGGACATTCCAATTAGGATTACAGTACCCCGGAGCGGTGTATTGAGTGGTTGTAGGATAGACACCAAAGTAGTAGTAATCCGTGTTTCCGGACGGATCGGTTGCCCAGTTAATAGTTCCTGTGGTTGGACCCGTACGGACAAATTGGATCCAGGCAAGTGCTGCCGGACCCTCAGCAAATGCCATTACAGCAAACGCTGTAAGGAACAGCATAAGTAACAATTTTTTCATGTTTCACCTCACATGTTTTTTAAGCTCACCTATGGAGCATGAGGTGTTCCAAATATATCTTTCTCCATGGAAGTCGTGCAAGGCATAGTAAATAAAACATATATGGTTTCTTCGAAGCCCTGAGGTTCTCCTCAGTAGGATTGCATCTTATAGGATAATTGCACTTATGCAATGCATTTATGCAATCCGTTCCCTGCTGTCAGCTGGAATTTCTGTATCTCAAAGGCTGCGCAATCCGGGATCTTATGCTCTATTTCCGCTCACCTTGGCGGGTGATACCGAGTTTTTTAATCCGCCGGGAAAGGGTACTTTCCGTCATTCCCAACAGCCTGGCTGCTTCTTTTTGCACCCAATTTGTTTGGTTCAGGATATCATGTATCACTTGCTGCTCCTTGTGTTTGAGGGTTTGGGAAACAGAGCTTCCTTCGAGAGCGCTTGCAGTGTGGTCATCCAGCAAACCATCGAGTTGATCGGCAGTCCAGAGGGGTTTGGGCTTCAGAATGAATATCCGCTCGATGATATTCATCAGTTCTCTCACGTTTCCGGGAAAGTAGTATTTCCTGAGGCATTCGATGAAGCTGTCATCGATTTTTGGGATGGCATTACCAAATTCCCGGGCAAAGCGTTTCACGAAGTGCAGGGTGAGAAGTTCCAGATCAGAAATCCTTTCTCTTAAGGGGGGAAGATAGATCTCGATCTTGTTCAGGCGATGATATAGGTCGAGGCGAAATAGATTCTTTTGCACCAGGTCTTTGAGCTTCTTGTTTGATGCGCTCACGATCCTGCATTTGACGGTGATTTCTTTGTTGCTGCCCACAGCTATGATTGCCTGGTTTTCGATAGCCCTCAGCAGCTTGGACTGGCATTCCAGAGGCATTTCGGAGATTTCATCCAGAAAAAGAGTGCCGTTGTTGGCGAGCAGGAACTTTCCTTTGTGATCGCTAATGGCTCCTGTGAAAGCTCCTCTCACGTGGCCAAAGAGCTCGCTTTCAATCAGGTTTGGAGATATCGCCGAAGCATTGATGGCCACCAGGGTTTTGGAATTTTGGCTGGCTTCATGAATCAGGCGGGCAACAATCTCCTTGCCGGTTCCCGATTCTCCGTAGATATGCACATTCACATATGGATATCTGGCAGCTTGCATGGCGTTGGCAAGAGCTCTTTTGATCAGAGGATGCTCGCCTAATAGTTCCCTGTTTGTATGGTTCTGACCCAGGCGATCGTCACTTAAACACTGGTTTTTCAGCAGTAGATATTCATTTCTGAAATCATCGATGCGTTGGATATAGCGGCGTGATTGTATGTTGAAATTCTCCCGGAAATAAATCTGGCTAATGCCATAGAGTTCTTCCATACTCTCAAAGGCAGATTTATAATCCCCCTTCACTTCAAAGAGACGGGCTTTGCAGAGATGGCTGTTTTGCAGCATGCCATAGAGCTTGTTTTGAGAAAAATAGTTGATAGCCGTTTCAATAAGTCTTTGGGCATAGTCGAATTCCCTCTTTTCGATAAGGATATCCGCCAGATTGATGCTCAGGATATTCTGGTTTCTCGCATTGCCCACTTTCACTGCGGCTTCCAGAGCATTTTCCATCAGGGAAATGGATTCATCGAGTTTACCGCTCAGAGCCAAAGCCTGTGCCTGGTTCGAGATTATTTTGTGCACGATGGAAAGCTGCAGGTCCTGGTTCTGGGCCAGAAGAGAAAGGCTTTTACGATACAGAGCGATCGCCGCTTCAAAATCTTTTAAGCGAAACTGGGCAATTCCCAGGTTCATATAAAGCTGTGCCTGCTGGTAAACATAGCCCTGCTGTTCTGCAATGTCCAGAGCCTTGCGGAAGCACTGACAAGCCACCGGGAGTATTTGCATCCCGAGATTTATAACGCCACTCAGGTTCTTCATTTGCACATATTTAAGAGGATGCTTCTCGGCGCTTATCATATCCTGGATCAGGATCAGTTCCTGACTCGCCTGTTCGGGACGGTTATTGGCAATATAGAGCTGAATAAAGGCCAGATAAACATCCAGAATCAATTCCTGGTATCCGCACTGGATGGCCAGGTTCATCGCTTTTTGAAGGGATTCCTCATTCTGGCTTATCTCTTGCTCGGATAAGCTCCTGATACATTTTTGGATCAGAACCTCGCATTCCTGGCTGATGCTCCCACTTAAAAGCTGATGCTTCTCAGCCTTCTCCAATTCCCCAGAGGCCAGATCAGTTTCAGTCTCCACCAATGCATAGAATTTGTGACACAGGAGGTGATAGCGGGTGAGCAGGAAACTATCCTTTTCGTTGCGAATGTCCGGATAGATCTCATCCAGCCTGGCCTTTGCCTCGGAAAGCTGACCCAGGATCAGGCAGGTATTGATGATATTCAGTTCCAGAGCCAGCTTGGGGAGAAAGCGCTTCTTCCGGATCTGGGGAAGGGATTCAAGGAACCTTCTGGGCTGGTTAAGAGCAAGGGAATCATATTCATAATATAAATCTTCATTCAGGGTATCGTGCATCAACCACCTCGTAAGTCATAATGACGCAACGCAAATCCAATCAAGCTCTTCTGTCAAGCGGATTCTTCCTGGATAAGAGGAAAGGCTTATGAACCTCTTCAGCAGAATAACCAAAGACCGTTGCACATCCCGATTTATCGAAATACAGACTTCCAAATATGCTGGTTGTGAGGCGTTTTTAGTAAATCTATTCCCGTCCACCACCCTTAAAAGGAGTAGGGCTTCGCCCTACAACCCATTATTCAATGGTCTTTTATTAGGTATAATGGCCCGGTTCGGGGAGGAGATCTACTGGTTTTTCCCCTATCAAACAGCCTCAGAACGAGTTAAAAAGAGAAGCAGAAAAAATTGTGCTTGACACAAAAGCCTTTTGAGATTTGTAAGTTCTTGAATTGATGCACAATGTATTTTGTACATATATATAGGAAAATCTAACACAAAGGAGTAGTCCCATGACGAAAGCCGATTTAGTAAAAATCATCTCGGAAAACACAGGTATTATTCGCAAGGATGTCGCAGTAGTAGTAGATTCTTTGTTTCAATCCATCAAAGACAGCCTTGCCACAGGCGCCCATATCGAAATCCGTGGCTTTGGCACCTTCAAGCTGAAAGTCCGCAAACCCCGTACCGGCCGTAACCCCAAAACTGATCAGAAGGTTCCAGTGCCGGAAAGAACAGTGCCTACTTTCAAATTCTCACGCGAATTCAAAATGTCCGTCGTGAATGTGAAAGTAAAGAACTAAGGACTTAGGTATTTACGATGCCTTGTGGAAAAAAAAGAAAACGACACAAAATTGCGACTCATAAAAGAAAGAAAAGACTGCGTAAGAATCGTCATAAAAAGAAATAAGCTTCTTTTCTGAAGTCTTGGACTTGATGAGCCGTCCCCCCGGACGGCTTGTCTTTTATCAAAGGTGGTGTGATGTTTGAAGCTCTTGGATCCAAGGTTCTTTCCGGGATCATCTCACTTTCGATGTTCCTGTTTTCCAGCTACACCGGAAACGATCCCAGCCTGAAACAGCTCTCAGGAAGCATGAATGGTTCTTCCTTTCATGTGCATACCACCCTGGAAAATGCTTTTACAAACGATTTCCCCGATGTCTTCAAATCCGGTGTAACCATCCCCATCTATTTCAATGTACAAGTTAAAAACGGAAAAACCATTCACTACAACCGCACCCATCGTACCAGCGTCTTCTTCGACCCCATGGACGGAGTCTATTTGGTCCAGCAAACCGGGAACGGTTCCTCAAACAGCTATTCCAGCTATCGGACCATGATCCAGGCTATCTCTGCCTTCGAGTGTTCGATCCCCGTGGATGGCAATTGGGGTAGTGTAAACGTCAGCATCGAAGCCTACCTCAGTACGGTGCATTTCAAGCAGATCAACCGCAAGGTGGATCTTATGGTTCTTTGGAAGTATAACCGTCCCCAAATCAGCGGGACCTTTACCCTGAAACGAGTCTATTAGGATTAGCTTATGAAGATTCCCAAGCTGGGTCTCAGGACCTGGACCATCCTGCTTTTCGTGCTTGTAACCATCGCCGGATTCAGCCTCCTGAATTTCTTTTACCAGAAATCCCAAAACGAATCCAAGGCATTGATCTCTTCCCTATCCATAGTGGAAGAACTGAAGGATCTGGATTCCCCCTCTCCAAGGGATAGAACCACCGCCGGAAACGTGATCTCCGCACTGCACCAATACAAAAGTGCCAATCACTTGCTGTGGGCGAGGGCAAACCGACGTAACGCCACTATCCTCTTTTTCCTGATTCTTATCTCCTCCGCTATTATCATCTTCTTCGTATGCAAGATTTCCCAGCCCCTCAGAGAACTCAAGGCTGCCACCGACCTGATCCGCAAAGGCAATTTTTCCGTTCACCTTCCGGAAACAGGGCTCTATGAGATGAAGATGCTGAAAAACTCATTCAACATGATGTCCTTCGAACTCGAAGCAATCCAGACCAAGCTGTTGGTCACCGAGAAAGAACTTATCTGGAAGGATCTTTCCCGCATCCTGGCGCACGAGATCAAAAACCCGCTCACTCCCATCCAGCTTGCCATCCAGCGTCTGGAAGAAAAGCTGGAAAGTGAACCGGATACGATCAAAGAGCTCCTGCCCCAAAGCATCCAGATCATTTCCCAGGAAGTGGAAAACCTGAAACTTCTTGCCCAGGATTTTTCCAATTATGCCAAAATCAGCCAGGCCAAGAAGGAACCCTTCAATCCCGCTGCTTATCTCGAAGAGATTTGCCGCTCCTATGTTTCGGACTATAAACTTAATCTCTCTATGGTACCCAATGAACGGATTGAATTTGATAAAACCCATTTTTACCAGATAGTTACAAACATCATCCAAAATGCCATCGATGCCTCCCAACCGGAATCTCCCATCCATATAGACCTCATCCGGGACCGCTCCTATCTGGTGCTCAGCATCAGAGACGAGGGCAGCGGCATCGAAACCGAAGACCTGCCCAGAATCTTTGAGCCCTATTTCTCCAAAAAAGGGAAGGGAACCGGATTGGGTCTGGCACTGGTAAAGAGGCTCAGCGAAGCCAATAACGCTGTCGTCAGGGTAAAAAGCAAGCTCGGCGAAGGCAGCGAATTCATACTCATCATGGAAGCATGATAAATGAAAATACTGATCATTGACGATGAAAAGAACATCTGCCTCAGCCTGCGCGGCATTCTTGAAGATGAATCCTATGCCGTGTTAACCGAACACACTGCCCGGGAAGGGCTTGCCACCTTTGAAAGCTGCGAGCCGGAAGCCGTGCTTCTCGATGTTAAGCTCCCCGATGCCAATGGCATAGACACCCTGGCCATCCTCAAGAAGCAAAATCCAGAAACGCCCATTATCATGATCTCTGGAAACAGCAACATCAGCGATGCCGTCAAAGCCATCAAGCTCGGTGCCTTCGACTTTTTGGAAAAGCCCTTATCCCTGCCCAAGGTCAAGATCACGGTCAAAAAAGCTCTGGAATTTGTCGCTCTCAGCGAGCAGGTTCGCCAGATCAGGGAGCAATCCGAAAAGGAATGGGAGATGATCGGCGAAAGCCCCGTCATGTTGGAGCTGAAAAATATCATCAAACGCATCGCCCCCAGCACGGCAAAGATTCTCATCCGGGGTGAAAGCGGTTCCGGGAAGGAACTCATCGCCAGGCAGATTCACACTTTCAGCACCAGGTTCAACAAAGCCTTCGTGAAATTCAATTCCGCCGCCATCCCAAAAGAATTGGTGGAAAGCGAGCTGTTTGGCTTTGAAAGAGGCTCCTTTACCGGGGCTGTCAAGGGGAAAAAAGGCAAGCTCGAACAAGCGGATGGGGGCACGTTGTTCCTCGATGAAATCGGAGACATGGAGCTTTCTGCCCAAGCCAAAATCCTGCGGGTGATCCAGGAAGGAGAATTTGAGCGGGTGGGTTCCAACCAGACACAGCGCATAGATGTCCGCATTATCGCTGCCACCAACAAAGATCTGGAAGTCATGGTGGAAAATGGCAGCTTTCGCGAGGATCTCTATTACCGGCTCAATGTGGTCCCAGTAACTGCTCCTCCCCTAAGAGAACGCAGCGATGACATCCCCCTGATTCTGGAGCATTTTAGCAAGCTCAATTCCTTCGAGCTCAAAGCCCGGGTAAAACGCTTCCACCCCTCCGCTCTGGAATACCTGAAAGGTCATGACTTTCCCGGCAATGTACGAGAACTCAAAAACCTTATTGAACGGATCTATCTGCTCTGTGACAGCGAAACCATCCAGGCCTATGACCTTGAAAACCTGATGCGGCCATCCTCCAAAAAGATCAACCATGCAGATTCCGAATTCTGGAATGGTACCACTCCTTTCGTCGAGAAAAAACAGGAATTCGAACGCCGCTACCTCAGCACCCAGCTTTCTCTGCACCGAAACAACGTCTCCAAAACTGCCGAAGCCCTGGGAATGCAACAAAGTAACCTCTCCCGAAAGCTGCACGACCTGGGTATCCTTTCTTCGAAGAACTGATCTAAAGACCGTTGCACATCCCGATTTATCGAAATACAGACTTCCAAATATGCTGGTTGTGAGGCTTATTTTTGTAAATCAATTCTCGCCCACTACCCCATAGGAGTAAGGCTTCGCCCTGCAAAACCCTTGACGAAACAGGTGCCTCAAAATCCATGAGCAGGATAGTTATGAACATGGGGGAACTATGATCTATACCAAGGAAAAGCTCGAAGCCCGCAAACTGTTCTTTTATCCGGAGGATTTTGATCCCCGGAACCAGGAAAGACTGGCCAAAGCCTTTGATGAACTCGATGCCATCGATCCCAAAACGCCCGGGGAACTGATGAGTATGCTCTACCAGGCCTCGGAGCTGATGTCCATCGTGCTGCAGATCAGTAACAACCTGATGTTTCGGATCCTGCAAAATACCACCGATCCCTCTGCCCGGCAGGAGCTTGAGGAGTTCATTGCCCAAACCTCCAGCTATGCTGAAAATAGAGTCTTAAGCATCCTTGCCAAATACTATCACCACCCCTTGAGAAACTCCATCAACCAGGATTATTTCAAACAGATAAACCTCTTTCTGGAAAGTAAATTCAATAATGCCCGCACTGCCAACGAAGCTCTGCTTCTGGAAGAATACCGGCTGATAGGTGAATACCGGAACCGTGTAAATCAACTGAACTTTGAGTATGAGGGCCAAAGCTATCTCTTCCGCGAGGCAAAAACCCTGCTGCAAAATCCTGATCCGATCGTCCGTCACCAGGTGTGGGAAGCCCGTGCCACGGCTCTGATGAAGGAAAAAGACGCTCTCCAGCAGATGTTTTCCGCCATTCTTGCTTTGCGTCACCAGCAAGCAAAAACCGCGGGATACTCAGCTTACTACGATATGGATTATGTCCTCGAGCTCTATGGCAACCTCGATGTTCAGGAGGTGAAGGAAGTGATCTCTTCCACCCATAAACATCTGGCTCCGATCATCAAGTCCCTCTACAAAGATTGGCAGAAGGCCTTGTCCCTCAAGGTTCTTGCCCCTTGGGATTGTTCAAACATCCCGGAAGCAACAAACCTGAAACCCTTCCAAAGCTCCGAAGAACTGGTGAGCAAAGCAATCCACATCCTCTATGACATGCGTTTTGAATATGGCATTCTACTGGATAAAATGTGGAACTCCGGAATGCTCGATCTCGATGCTAAACCCGAAAAAGCGGAGGGTCAGTTCTATTTCGGCGATGTAAAACATAGAGCTTGCAAGGTGCTGATGAATTGCACCGGAACCCAGGAAAACCTCAGCATGTTCTTCCACGAGATGGGACATGTTCTGCAGATGATGACCCTGATGCGTAATACGTTATATACCTTCACGTTGCTACCTTTTCCCGTGCGGGAAGTTGCTTCACAAACCCTCGTCTATCTCTCCTCCCGCTATTGGGAAGATTTCTATCCGGAAAAATCCGCCTGCAAGGCTGCACTCCGTCACCAATTCTCGGATGATCTGATCCAGCTCAATGATAGCCTCCTGGCCACCAAATTCCAGATCGATCTCTATGACAACCCCTCCTGGGATGCCGGGGAGCGGGATAAACATTACCTTGCCCTCTACAAAGATTTCTTCCCCTGCTTCCAGAATGA
>JAQUHL010000048.1 GCA_028683635.1 Candidatus Cloacimonadota bacterium | reverse complement strand
CTTCGGTCTGATTGGCCTGGAAGCCTTCTCTCACGCCAAACCAGTGGCGGCTTTCAGAGTGGGTGGGATCGGCGAATGGCTGAAACATCGGGAAAACGGAACCCTGGTGGAGCCGGGCAATGTGACAGGCCTGGCGAGAGCAATAACGGAACTCGTTTCAGTACCTGATCTGTGCCGGAAGTATGGCCTTGCTGGCTATGAACTTGTAAACTCAAAATATAATACAACAGCTTTTTACAACTCTATATATCAACCAATGATTGATATCAAAGATGGTAAATAACTATGAACAGGAATTATAGTGCTATATTGGCTGCTATTCTGGATTGGGTTCTGGCTTTGTTCTTTTCTGTTGGTTTCACCTTGCCAGTATTCCTGATCTTCAGATTACGGCTGGCTAATAAGGGAAAGGATATCTTCACGATCCGTCAGATCCGGGGCAAAAGAGGCAACCGCTGCCTGGTAAAACTGTTCAATTCCAAAAGTTGGCTACTGGCACACACTGCTCTGTTTCCGGAAGTGCTAAGCGGAAAACTCGCTCTGGTAGGGGTTAGTATGAGGGATTACAGCCCTGCTCCCTTGAGACAATCTGAAGAGCAAATTCTGAGGCACAAGCCCGGGATCATCAGCCTCTATTTCATCAGAAGCAGCCTCCGCATCGCCCATAAAGACAGGGATGCAATTGATCTGGAATACATCGCAAGCTACCGTGGACTATCCAAATATAACCTGCTTTTAAAAGCCATTCCGGCTCTTATCTACAATCAGAATCCTACCGGGTATAGCTCTCATCTGGAAATATTCGGCATCAGGATGCTCAATATGACGATGCAGAATGCAATCAGCCTGATAGATGATAAAGCAGGTGGGGAAGAGCAGTGCAAAGTGTTTTTCGTCAATCCGGATTGTCTGAACAAAGCCTATACAGATTCAGAGTACAAGCAGATTCTAATTGATAATGAAATTGTGTTTCCGGATGGGATCGGAGTTACCCTGGCAGGGAAAATACTGGGTACACCGTTACGGGAAAACGTCAATGGAACAGATCTGTTTCCCTGGCTTTGTGAGCTTGCCATCGAAAGGAATTATGGTTTTTATTTCCTCGGAGCAGCCCCTGGTATAGCCATGAGAATGAAAAAGCAGCTCGAGTCCAAATTTCCGAACATCAATATCTGCGGTGTTCATGATGGTTATTTCGACTGGGACAAGGATGGCTCAGAGGTTGTTTCAGAGATAAATAGCAGCGGAGCTTGCATTCTTCTGGTTGCTTTTGGCGTACCCATCCAGGAGAAGTTCATCACTCGTTTTGCTTCTCAACTAAAGCCTAAGGTGCTGATGGGAGTGGGCGGTTTGTTCGATTTCTATTCTGGAAAAACTCCCCGGGCTCCCATTTGGATGCGGGATATCGGGCTGGAATGGTGCTTCCGGCTTATGCAGGAACCCCGCAGGATGTGGAAGAGATACATAATTGGGAATCCGCTGTTTATCTATAGAGTCCTGCTCTGTAAGTTAAAAAAGTATTAGCAGATATGAAATTGTTGATTATGATATCAATGGGATTTTGGAGTATGACTTGTTAACGGGTGAAAGATGAACGGACGTTACAGGAAACCTACCCAGAGCTGGAAAGAAACGGAAATTGACCGCTTGATCCAGCTTACCAAAAAACGAAGCAGATTCCAGATGCGTATGAAGCTTTCTGTTTGGGAATGGACTGTGGGTCTGGCCAAGTTTTTGAAGGCATTCCTGGATGTATTCATCTCTCTTGTGCTGTTAATAGTGTTCTTTCCGCTGTTTATCATCACTGGCTTAATAATCTACCTGAGCGATCCGGGACCGGTGTTTTATGTTGCTCCCAGAGTAGGTCTGAACGGCAAGCCGTTTGGATTCATCAAGTTCAGATCTATGTTTGTTAATGCAGATAAGATGAAGGATAACTTGATCGAAATGAATGAATCGGCAGATGGGGTAATCTTCAAAATGAAAAATGATCCCCGGGTTACCAGGATTGGCAGATTTATCCGCAGATTCAGTATTGACGAATTACCGCAGTTAATAAATGTACTCAAGGGAGATATGAGTTTGGTCGGTCCCAGACCTCCCCTGCCCCGTGAAGTAATGGAATATACTCTCGATGATAGAAAACGGCTTCACGTCAAACCTGGTATAACCTGTCTCTGGCAGATTAAGGGAAGAAGCGAGATTCCTTTCCACGAGCAGGTTGAACTTGACATGCAGTATATCAGCAGCCAGAGTGTCTGGAAGGATATATTGATCCTTCTCAAGACAATCCCAGCCGTGATCAGTGGCAAGGGAGCATATTAAGCGGTAACGGACAAGCTCGTATAAAACAAAGTGAATCCAAAATAAAGGAGTAGAGAAGTGAATCTGAATCACTACAAAAAAAACAACATAGGCATTGTCGAAATATCCGGAAGACTTGATGCCTACAGCGCCCCGGAATTGAAGACCTACTTCGATTCCGTTTCAAGTGAGACAACTTTCTTTATCTTTGATCTGGAAGGTTGTGACTTTATTGACAGTACCGGTTTGGGTACCATCGTCGCCTGCTTGAAATCCACCTCCCAAAACGGGGGAGACATTCGTCTGGCAAGGCTTCAGGACAAACCAAGAATGGTATTTGACATCACCAGAGCCTACAAGATATTCCACATTTTTGATGATATCGATGCGGCCATGGCATCCTACGATTCGGGATTTGATGGGTTCTAAACCATTATTGTTTAAAAGATTGGAGATAATCAGGCTAAAAGATATCAGGAAGTGATAAGAACTATCTAAGATGCGCTGTCTGATCTATGCTAGAAACACAGATGCCAACTGGGTGAGAGCTGTTTTCCCAGGTTTGGAGCCGTATTTACTCAAGCTGGTAAACAAACCCCTGCTGGAGTATTTTTTGGATTTTGCATCTCTTCTGAAGGTCAAACAGGTACGTATTGTCAGCGATACTTCCAGCAAGGAGATTGAAAGGTACTTCGAAAAAGGTCAAAAGTGGGGGATAGATGTTTCCTACGCTCTGGCACACCCGGAGGACTCCGTAAAAAACGTCTATCTGAAAAACATTTCATTTTGTAAAGAAGATGACCTGATCATCATGAATGGATTCTTCTTTATCGAATACAACCGGGATAGTCTGAGTCAAAGGGTCAGTTTTGCCGATCTGGGAGCCTGTATGGATTCCGGCAAAAATCTCTATTACATACCCATAAATGTAAACCCTTCTTCCATTTCCTTTTGTCGGTTCGACCAAAGCATCAGGATCAGGGAATTGGAGAATGTGGTGGAGTATTTTAAGTTGTCGATGGATATTCTTGCTAACCAAAACAAACATTACGTGCTCCCGGGATACTCAAATGAGAAAAATGCCTTCTATGGCATCAGCTTTATCTATCCCCACTCTTGCCAAATCAGCAAACCAATTATGATTGGAAACAATACAAGATTCAGGGATCACACAATTATTGGCCCCAACAGCATAATCGGGGACAACGTGGTAATCGATGACCATTCCGAAGTTCAGAACAGTATCATCTATGATAATACCTATGTGGGACCAGATCTGGAACTGAACCAGAAGATCATATACCGCAACATGTTGATCTCAGGTCTCACCGGAGATTATATCCAGATTAGCGACAACGTGATTATTTCCTATCTCGAACAAGGAATCATGGCCTCGTTTTTCAATGTCCTGGTTCAGCGCTTGATCGCTCTCTTTCTGATCCTGCTGATGGCTGTGCCCTGGCTCGTTTTATGGGTACCTCTATTGATAATCACACGAAAAAATCTTACTGAGTATATTATGGAGAAAAGAGGAAGAATAAAGAAGTTTTGCGACCCCTTATCCATAAAACGATTCTGGTTGGGAAGGGTGCTTTTACATCTCAGTCTCGATAAATTCGTCAGGCTTCTCTTTGCCTTTGCAGGCAGGCTGTATCTGGTAGGCAATCACCTTTATGTCAATAACGCCATAAATAGAAAACTATGTAAAGACCTTGAAGTATATAATCCTGGAGTGTTTTCTCTGATCGAAAGTAAGCAATCCGGAGAAGAAGCAATTGATGAATTCTACGAGCTTGAATATATCAATAACTGTTCGACAAGAAACAATCTGGTCATATTAGTAAAGACACTGTATAGGAGATTGGTGCATGGCTTCTAAACCCCACGCTCGGTTGGTGCTTATCAGTGGAGGCACTTGTTCCGGAAAGACCACAATGGCCAAAGCCATCGGCAAAAGAATGCAAGAGTTGAAAACCGTGATCCTTTCTCACGATAACTATTACAAAGATCTCAGCCACCTGTCCCAAACCGAAGCTAATAAAACTAACTTTGATCATCCTGATTCAATTGAGTTTCCCTATCTGTATCAGGATGTGTTATCAATTCTCAAGGGAGAAACAGTCAATATCCCGGATTATGATTTTGTTACTCACAAACGTTCCGAGGGGAAGATGTGCGTAGCTGGTGCGGAAGTTCTCATCCTGGAAGGGATTTTTGCACTTTACTATCCAGAATTGGTGGAGCTGGCAGATTTGAAGATATTCGTCGATACGGATGCAGACCTGCGCCTCGCCCGCCGCATTTATAGAGATATCAGAGACCGTGGCTTCAACATAGATTCTGTAATCGAGCAATATGTTGATACTGTCAGACCCTCGCACATGGCTTTTATCGAACCTTCCAAAAAAAATGCCGACGTCATTATCTCAGGAGAAAGGGAGTTCGACAAAGTTCTGTATTTATTAAATGGCTTTTTGCTCTATGAGAGCAGACGGGTACTTTGATGGGAAAATACAGCATCCATGGATCAGATGCTTTCGATAGTAAAATTGATGCGATTCTGGAAGATATCAGAACCCGGGTTTTGGATATCTTCCCCCAGGACAAACTGAAAGCACTGATCTTATCGGGTGGCTATGGCAGAGGGGAAGGGGGCGTCCTCATCCGCGACGGACAAGAGGAACTTTACAACGATCTGGATTTATTCGTCATTACCGGTAAGCTTAAAAGAAAGACCTGCCAATTTCTCACAAGACAATTGACAGCCCTTCATCATGAACTTAGTGAGAAACATGGGATAGATGTGGATTTTTCCCCATTGCAAGCATATACTGTTTTGCCCAAAGCTGAGCAGTGGCTGGTTTGGTATGATCTGAAAATGGGGCACAAAGTCTTGTTTGGTAATCCCAGGATACTATCCTATCTTCCTGATTGGAAAGCTGAGGAATTGCCTTTGATGGAAGCACTCAAACTGCTGCTCAACAGGGGAGTAGGCTTAAAGCTTGCAGAAACCAATCTCAAGTCAGATAAGCCCGATCATGATTTCATCCGCAGAAATATCCACAAGGCGATCCAGGCTCTGGGAGATTCTCTTCTCATTGCCAATGGTCTTTACCGATGCTCCAATCTGGAACGGATGGAAATTTGGCAAAGCAGGAAAGACCTCACTTCTCAGATTGGCCCCATCTCAAATGATGATAACTGGCTTTATAATCAATATATTACTTCCATGGAATTCAAGCTTAAGCCCTGCATCGAAACCCTTGAACGGGATGCAACCACAAAATGGATTAAAGAAACCAGGGCGATGTTCAAACAAACATATTACTTCTTGTGGAAACAGCAGGCTAGTGCTCATAAATATACTTGGCAAGAAAATACTCCTTATCAATCTTATCTTCAATACCTATCCAAATCATTCAGGGTAACTGATTCCATTCATATCATGTTACGGAATCTGCTTCACAATCTAAAGTTTTTTAAGGGAACCTGTTTTTCCCCGGACTTGTATCTAAGGTATCCACGTTATCGGCTTTTCTATACCTTACCGTATTTTTTGTTTGACGAAGAAGGGGATGTAAGAAACATTGGCTTCATATTATCTTTGCAAGGTTTTACATCACTTAGAGATCTTTGGGAACGATTCCTGAAGATTTGGTATGTGTATAATTAACAGGTAGTTGTGAATGGTGAATAACAAGAGAAGGATAGCGCTATACTTTTTCGTCGATGCCTTTGGCTGGGAGATATACCAGAAATATGGCTTTTTGAACGAGTTACTTCCTCATCAGAGCAAACTGGAGACTACCTTTGGTTTTTCATCTGCAGCAGATCCCTCCATCCTCACAGGCAGATACCCCGATGAACATACTCACTGGTCAAGTTTCATTTACGATCCGGATTCCTCTCCTTTCAAATGGATGAAATACTTTGCCGCCTTACCTCCCCAGATATTTGATCGCTGGAGAGTACGGCACAACCTGAGCAAGATTATCAAACTTGTGCATGGATTTACCGGCTACTTCCAGCTCTATAGCGTTCCCTTCAAGTACCTGCCATATTTTGACTACCTTGAGAAACGGGATTATTTCGTCCCTGGCGGGATATTGCGAACTGATACAATCTTTGACTGGTGCATCCGGCGAAACATCCCTTATTATTGTTCCAATTGGCGTCATTCGGAAGAACAGATTCTGAAGGAAAACAAGAAAGCCATGAGTGATTCTCTGCTCCGCTTCGCCTATGTATATCTGCCCAAGCTGGATGCAGTTATGCACGAGTATGGTCCATTTTCGCATCAGACGCAGGAAAAGCTTAAATCTCTTGAAATCCAGATCCTTGATCTATCAGGCTGGGCTCGAAAGATATATGAAGAGGTTAGTATCTATGTGATTTCAGATCATGGGATGGCACCGGTTACAGGTACTCACGACCTCATGACCTCAGTTAGCTCCCTTGGTTACCAATATGGAAAGGACTACATTGCCTTTTACGATTCCACCATGCTCAGGCTTTGGTTTTTTAATACCCAGGCAAGGGAAAACATAAGTGAACTTTTACACTTGCTTGACTACGGGACAGTGATAAGTGATGAAGAGCTGAAGCGCTTGCGTGTGTTCTTTCCTCACCAGAAATTTGGTGAGCTGTTTTTCCTGATGGATGAGGGGCTGCTGATAAATCCGAGTTTTATGGGATTGAAACCGGTTGCCGGAATGCACGGTTACCATCCCCAAGCACTGCATTCATACTCGATCATGCTATCGAATAAAGAGATACCTGAAAACATACATTCCATAACCGATATAAGGAAAACTATGGAGAGCGAACTTGAATAGTGAGTACACCAACGGTGAAGAGCTCCTGGATCCTGGTACTGCTACCCTGAAGTTTGACCGGAAAATACTGAACATCGTTTTCCGTAAACGATTAAAGTATATTATTATAGCGACTTTGATCGCCATGGTCCTGGCAGGTATCTGGGCAAAGGTGCGGGTTCAACCTGTATGGAAAGCAAATTGCTTCATCATTCGTGCTCCCAAAAACATGTCTACTCCGGCTGAAATGCCATACCTGTACCAGACCTTCGATTTGAACACAGTCCTGGAAACAGTGAGAACCCGGGCTGTCCTGCTGGACGTGATCAGTAAACTCCGCTTAAGGATATCCCCGGAAGATTTGTATAAAGCCCTTGAAGTACAGAGGGGAAATCGCTCCAACGTCCTAAAGTTTTCCGTGACCTGGAATGATCCTGTGTTATCTGCCCAATTGGCCAATGCCACTGCTGAATCATTCATCATAAACAACAACTCCCTCCAAAATTCAGCTACCAATAAAATTCTGAGTTACTACACAGTCCAGCAGCGAGAGCGTACCAAGCAGATTCTTGATCTTGAGGAGCAATATGAGCAGTTCAGGGGTCAGTATGGGGTGATTTCCATCCCCAATGAATCTCAGACCAAATTTGATCAATTGAAA
Source organism: Candidatus Cloacimonadota bacterium (assembly GCA_028683635.1). Taxonomy (GTDB): domain Bacteria; phylum Cloacimonadota; class Cloacimonadia; order Cloacimonadales; family Cloacimonadaceae; genus JAQUHL01. The sequence goes on along the minus strand of JAQUHL010000048.1, from coordinate 1,477 downwards.
GCCATAGAACTAAAGATGATCGAAAACAATCTCAAGATCACGGAAATGGATACCAAGATCAAAGATATGGCCGAAAAAATCAGTAAAACACCTCCGGAAGCAGTGCGAAGCTGGACTTATACCGCCACAGATGAACGTAAACTCCTTCAGCTTGAGCGGGAACTGGAGATGCTCAGAACCAAATATACCGATGATAACCCCAAGATCCAGAAAGTGCTCAAAGAAATCAATGACCTCAAAGACATTGCAGCTACCAAATCTGGACGGGATATACCTGAATCTGTCACATGGGGTCCGACTGACCTGCTTGATGTTTACACAATCGACCGTTCTAGATTTGAAGCCGAAAAAAGAGCAGCCATCGACGTCAACGAGGAATACCAGATCAGGGTAAACAACATCCGTGCCGAACTGGAAACCCTTACTCAGATCCAAAAAGAATTCTTCGAGCTCGAACGTAAACTTCAGCTCAATCGTGATATTTTGCGCATTATCGAGGGCAGGCTCTCTGAAGCAAGAATGGCCATGGAATCCAATGTGAGCGATTATGAGATCATCGAGCTTGCCAAGACCCCCAAAAATCCGGAAGGTACCAAAAGAAAGCTCCTGGTAGTGGCAATTGGCTTGATAACCTTCCTGGTGGGAACTGTGTTTGTGGTGGGAAATGAAATCCTGGATATGTCCATCAAATCTGAAGTAGATTTTCAGGAAGTTATTCGCATACCCTTGCTGGGAGTACTCCCCAATGAAGACCATGTGGATAAAAATGTGTTTCTTAGAAACATGCAGGTTGTGACGGACAACATTGTAAGACTATGCAGCAGCAAAGAAACACCAGTGGTCTGCTTTGGCAGCGACATTCAGGAAACCGGAAAATCCTTCTTAATGAATGATACGATGCGGTTCCTGATTGGCCAGAAAAAACGCATCCTCTTTATCGATTCACTCTTGAGCAAAAGCTCTGATATCGAACCCTATATAATTAACAACTGGCTTTATGATAACTCTGATAAATACCAATTCGATACAACAGATACGATGCTGCATAAAGCATATTTTCTTGCCGACGATTCGATCTTCAATTCCCTCATTGAGCAATCAAAAGTAACTTCCTTCTTCGAATCACTCGATGGTTACGACTATATCTTCTGGGAACTTTTTGATTGCCATTACAACATCCAGCTGTTTTCGGCTATCTCCTCAGCATCCGATATCTTAATCCTGATCGGAAGATTCAAACGCAGCAGCCGTCAGATCTTCCAAAATGTGGTTCAATACCTGAAGCATCGTAATTTTTCAAACGTATATGGAGTAATCAATTATGTTCATAAAGACTATTATCAGGAAAAGTTCTAACCTGTCCTTGTTTAGCCAGTTTTTGAACAGATTACTTACCATATTCTGGCTCATCAGTCTGCTTACCATAATTTCCTGTGCCAAAAACAGTGGCCGGGAATACATTGAAGAGAACCTCATC
>JAQUHL010000047.1 GCA_028683635.1 Candidatus Cloacimonadota bacterium | reverse complement strand
GATTCCCGATCCAGAACAATTGCTGCTTCTGGATGGTGATGTTCTGGTTGAGCTTCTCTGCTCTGAGCATGTCACTCAGCAGCCGGATGGCTCAATACCATAAGATTTTTGGTATATTATAAGTGCCATGATGACAATCAGATATGCGTTCGCTGGTGGCTAAAGTGACAAAATAATTTCCAAAATCCTGCTAAACGTCTTACGTATATATATAGAGGGTGTTTTTCAAGTTGAGAATTGAGATTGGTACAATACCCAATGGGGATGAAGTTTAATGTGGGATGTCGCCAGAGAGGATTATGTCGCCCGCGAGGGGCTGAATTATCTCTACTGCCGTTTACAGGGGCTTAGGCTTCGCCACGCTCCCTGCCTATGTTATGACGCCCGCTGGGCTTTAAAAAGGGGAAGGTGTTCTGGATTCCCGATCAGAGCCGGGAATGACGGAAGGCTGGGTTTGGGTGGAGGTTTCTCTGGATTCCCGATCGGAGCCGGGAATGACTGCGTGTGTAAGGCTCTCGTGATGGTTTCTCTGGATTCCCGGTCAGAGCCGGGAATGACTGAAGGCTGGGTTGGGGAGGAGGTTTCTCTGGATTCCCGATCGGGGTCGGGAATGACTGCGTGTGTAAAGCTCTCGTGATGGTTTCTCTGGATTCCCGGTCAGAGCCGGGAATGACTGAAGGCTGGGTTTGGGTGGAGGTTTCTCTGTGTCCCTCATCCTTCAGAGGCAGGGGGTCTGCATTTTTATCCGTAATCCGAAAAAACCTGGAGTGTTACTGGGAGTTAACCAGCTTTAGTGGGCTTCAAACCAGTTGGCTCCGGTCCCGATATCGGTTTTGAGATGCACAAAGCGGCGGGAATCTTCCGGCAGGGCATTTTCCATCGAGTGGCGGATGATGTTTGTGGCAGTTTCGAGAGAGGATCTTTTGATCTCAAAGACAAGTTCATCATGCACTTGCAGGACCATTTTGATATCATCCCGGGGCTGGCATTGTTGGTGAATGTCGCACATGGCGATCTTGATCAGATCTGCTGCCGTGCCCTGGATGGGCATGTTCACGGCGATCCGTTCGGCTTCACTCTTCAGGCGGTTGTTTGAGCTATTGATCTCAGGGAGGTATAGCCTTCTGCCAAAGAGAGTTTCGCAATAGCGGTTTTTACGGGCCAGATTGATGCACTGTTTGAGGAAATCGTTGATGCCGGGGAATTGCTCGAAATAGCGGACAATGATGGCTTTAGCTTCTGCCAGGCTGATCCCCAATTCCCGGGCAAGTTTGTTTTGTCCCATGCCATAGAGGATTCCGAAATTGATGACCTTTGCCTGTCTACGTTCTTCCTGGCTGATTTCCTCCAGGTTTTTGTGATAGATCTGGGAGGCTGTGCGCCGGTGAATATCGAGATCCTGCCTGAAGGCATCCAGCAAGACCTCGTCCCGACTCATCAAAGCCAGGAGGCGCAGCTCGATCTGGGAATAATCTGCAGAAAGGTAAAGCCAATCCGGATCGTGACAGGTGAAAGCTTTGCGGATTTCTCTGCCCAGTTCGGTGCGGACCGGGATATTCTGCAAGTTTGGATTGGAGGAAGAAAGCCGGCCGGTGGAGGTTATGGTTTGGTTGAAGGAGGAGTGGATCCGCTCTGTATCAGGATTCAGCAGCTTGGGCAGAGTGCTCACATAGGTGGATTCGAGCTTGGCAAGCTGACGATACTGGATGAGTAGATCGGCAATTTCATAATCATGTGAAAGCTCCTCCAGCACAGTGATATCGGTAGAACTGCCGGTCTTGGTCTTTTTCTGCACGGGCAGCTTCATCTCATCAAAAAGTAGTTTGGCAAGCTGGAGGGGAGAATTGAGGTTAAATGTATAGCCGGCGAGAGCATAGATGCGGTCAGTGAGTGTCTTAAGCTCCAGATTGATCTTTTTGCCGAGGCTGGCCAGGCTTTCGGTATCGATGGCAACACCATTCATTTCCAGGGTTTTGAGCACCTGGAGGAGGGGGATTTCGATGTCATAAAAGAGTTTGTGCATGCCGGAGTGTTCGATTCTTTGGCGGTAGATCGGATATAGCTTCCAAACTGCCCAGGCATCCTCGGCAGCGTATTCGCAGGCCTTTTGGGGATCGACAAGATCGAAGGTGATCTGTTTTTTGCCGCTGCCGATCAGCTCCGTTATCGGAATCATTGTGTGCTTTAGTTCCCTTTGGGCGCATTCATCTAGAGAATAACGGTTGATGCCAGGCTCCAGGATATAGGCTGCCAGCATGGTATCGAAAAGCTGGTTATCCAGTTTCAGTCCTGCCCGTTGCAGCACGATGAGATCATATTTGAGGTTGTGTCCCAATAGTGTTTTACCGCTTAGGGCCTGCCGGAGCTGATGGAATACATCATCAAGCTCAAGGTTGTCCATCAGCTTGTGCCCCAGGGGAAGGTACCAGGCATGGTCAATTGAGGTGCAAAGTGAGATTCCCACCAGGCTTGCCTGCATTGGTTCCACGGAATCTGTTTCCGTATCGATGCTGATGGTGGTGGATGCTTTGAGCTCCTGCCAGAGTCCCGAAATGTTATTCTTATCTGCCAGCCTCGCTGCAAAGGGCCGGTAATCCTCATGCGGGACTTCCTGGGGTGCATCGGCAGCCATAGCGGGCTCCCTGCCAAAGATGTCATCCTGGAAGATCGCGGCTGCATCTTCCTGCAACGCAGGTTCATATTCCTTCATAGCCATGACTTCTCTGAGCAGACTCTTTAGTTCATACTCCTGCAAAAGACCCAGAGCAGCGCTTAAGTTCTTCTTGTGAAACACGAAATCGGCAGGATCCAGTTCTTGCAGGGGAACATCGGTCACCACTGTGGCCAGTTCCCTGGAAAGGCAGGCATTTTCACGGTCGGCAATCAGTTTGCTGCGCAGCTTCTCGGGAATATTATCCAGATTTGCGTAGATGGCATCCAGGCTGGAGTATTCATTGAGAAGAGTTACGGCACCCTTGGGGCCGATTCCTTTGACGCCCGGGATGTTATCCGAGCTATCTCCGGTCAGGGCAAGGTAATCTATGAATTGGGAAGGAGTTATCCCATACTTCTGGGTGATGGCCTGCTCATCATAGAATCTGTCCTTGATCGGGTCATAGAGTTTGGTTTTGCTGTCCACAAGCTGAGCGAAATCCTTGTCTCCGCTAACGATATATACTTCATACTGATCTTTATAACGCTGGGCGAGAGTGCCGAGGATGTCGTCCGCTTCATAGCCATCCAGGCTGATTTCCCTGAGTCCGATCCTGGCAAAGAATTGCATCACCGGCTCGATCTGGGGAACCAGATCATCGGGCATAGGGGGACGGTTGGCTTTGTATAGCTCGCTCTTTTCGTGGCGGAAGGTGGGGGCTTTGCGATCGAAGGAGACCATCACACAGTCCGGCTTGAGCTTTTTGGTCATACTGATGAAGGAATTTAGCACGCCAAAGATGGCAGAGGTATTCTGGCCCTTGGAATTGATGAGAGGATTGCGGATGAAGGCATAGTAAGAACGATACAGAAGTGCAGTACCGTCAATCAGATAGAGGCTTTTTTTCATCTTGTGCCCTCTTTCAAACCACTCGGGAGATTGCTTGTTTCCCACTGATAATGGCAATGGCATTCTCGGCGGCCATGACAGCCATAGCCGAGCGGGTTTCGATGCTGGCTGAACCGATGTGGGCAAGCAGCACCGTATTTTCCAGGTCCTTAAGACCGGGAGTAAGTTCCGGTTCATGTTCATAGACGTCCAGGCCGGCAGCGGCGATGACGCCCTTTTTCAAAGCTTGGGTAAGAGCTTCCTCATCGATCACGGGACCACGGGAAGTATTGATGAGGATGGCGCTGCTCTTCATCATATTCAGTTCCCGGGGGCCGATCAAATGCAGGGTCTGGGGAGTAAGCGGGGTATGGATAGAGATGAAATCCGAGGCTTTGAGGAGTTCCTCGAGACTCATGGCTTCAGCAGGAAAGGGCAGGGAAAGGTCTGGAGCCAGCGGATCGAAATAGATCAGCCTCATATTGAATCCCCAGGCACGCCGGGCAACAGCCTGGCCGATTCTGCCCATACCGATGATGCCCAGGGTTTTACCATAAACGTCCTGTCCCAAATGCAGCAAGGGTTCCCACTCCTGGAACTTCCCGGCCCTCAGGAAACGATCACTTTCCACAATCCGGCGGGCAGTGGCCATCAGCAAAGCCCAGGTGAGATCTGCCGTGGTCTGGGTCAGCACACCGGGAGTGTTGCACACGGCAATCCCCCGTTGAGAAGCGGCTTCCAGATCGATGTTGTTGAATCCCACGGCCATGTTGGAAATGCACTTCAGACGTTTCCCAGCTTCGATGACCCGGGAATCGATTTTATCGGTGAGCAGGCAGTATAAAGCATCAAAACCGGGGATCAGGGAAATCAGTTCCCGGTGCCCCAGCGAACCTTCCTTTGTGCCGAGACTTACATCAAATACTTCTTGCAAACGCTGCATCCCAGCATCGGGGATAGCCTTGGTAACCAAAATCCTGGGTTTGTCCATTTTCCACCTCGTGAGAGTATGTTTTTAGATATCTATGTCAAGTTGGGGGAGATAGCTATCTATCCTCCTCCTGGAAAGCTCGATATATGTGGGATCTATCTCATAACCAGGATAACTGCGTTTGGTTATGTCATTTCAATGTAAGCAGAGTTCTATAAAACAAAAACAGTTCGACTGCCCGCAAGCTAATGACAGGCAGCCGAAGATCGACCCGGATGGGAAAATGCGGTTCAGAAGCGTTTTCCGAGCTGGATAGTGAAATGGCGGCAGGTCATATCATTTTCGCGTTTATCGACAAGCAAACCGTTCTGGAATTCTGTTTCCTTGTACCTCAGCGTGTTGTAGCGAAACAGCGCTTGTACCAGAAAATTCTGGAAGTCAAGACCGAATCCAAAAGCATAGTATCCGCCTCCACTATACTCATATTCCTCGGTCTCAAAAATATCTTCATCTTTGGCATCCTCGATCAGGGCAAGGCTGTATCCTGCCTGACAATAGAACTCAGGTACCGGGCCGCTGGTTACAGGAAAGCGATATCCTAACACGGCATAGACAGGCACGAAGGACAAATATTCCAAAGAAGTTGTCCACCCCTCAGGGAGCTTTTTATGCTTTCTTTCAAATTGATAATCCGCTCCGACTCCATAGAGGATGTTATTGCTGTTTACCAGACTTTGCAGAGACAGGTTGAACCCAGGCTGATATTTTGCCCCAAAAACAAGTGCGTCGTTACCCAAAAATCCATCTGAATCGACAATGGTACCCAGATCCACTCCGCCACAAACCTGAAAGTCAATTGCCAAGACCATCGAGCAGGTGAGGACGAGAGCTAATGTGACCAAAATGTTCTTCATAAAGTATCTCCTTAGTGGCTAATAATAGTTTCGGTGCACCATTAATAATAAGCATTGCATTGTCAAATACAATTTTCTCCACCCTGTCCAAAATACGATAACCTGCTTCGTTCTGCCACCCTGTCTTACGTGCCACTTTTGCTTGACAGAATTGTCCGGTATTCTGAGATGCCCTCAAATATTACATTGCAGGAGGTATGAGATGAGCGACAATCTTCAAGGTGCCGAGCTATTGCAATTCTTGCAGGAACACTCTCCCGAAGAGATCAAAGCTGCTCTCAACAATATCCATCCTGCAGATATCCTCGATGCTCTGGAAGACTATCAGGGGGATGCAATTTCCCTCCTCTCCAGCCTTCCTAACGACGTCCTGGCCAGTATCATCGAAGAAGCCGAAGAGGAAGATAAAGGCGAGCTCTTTGATCTCTTTCCCATCAATCAGAAAAAGGAAATCATCTCGGAGATGGCATCTGATGAATTGGTGGATCTTTTGGAGACCATCGATCCGGATGAGGCGACGGACCTGATTGAAAGCCTCGATGAGGAAGATGCGCAGGATGTAAAAGAACTGATGCAATATGATTCCGATACCGCTGGTGGAATCATGGCAACGGAGTTCATGGCTATCCAGGACGACATGACAGTGCGCCAAATCCTCGAATATCTCCAGAGGCACGGTGACGAGGCTGAATCCCTTAGTTATCTGTATGTGCTGGATGCCTCTGAAAATCTGAAAGGAGTTGTTTCCCTGCGTGATATCGTGGTAAACAGTTTCACAGCAACGGTTACCCCTCTCATCAATCCCAATGTGATCAGCGTTCATCCGGATCTTGATCAGGAAGAAGTGGCCAGAACCTTCAAGAAATATGGATTTGCCAGCATTCCAGTAGTGAATGATAGCAACCAAATGCTGGGAATCATCACGGCAGACGACGTTTTGGACATCGTGGTGGATGAGAGCACTGAAGACATCGAGAAGATGGCAGCCCTGGCGCATAATGAGGGAGAGTATCTGGAGACCGGCGTCTTTGGCCTGGCCCGGCAAAGGATTTTCTGGCTGCTGTTTCTGATGCTTTCTGCCACCTTCACAGGATATATCATCCAGGATTTTGGGGAGATGCTGGCCGGTATGGTGATCCTCACAGCCTTTATCCCCATGTTGATGAACACCGGGGGAAATGCAGGATCCCAATCTGCAGTCCTGGTGATTCGAGGCATGGCCCTGGGTGAAATTGCCATCAAGGACTATTTTACCGTAGTTTTCAAGGAAATCCGGGTTAGTTTGATAGTGGGCCTTGCCCTGGCAGCAGTGAATTTCCTCAGGATCTGGATCTTCAATTCGGATCCGCTGCTGGCACTCACGGTGTCGCTGGCTCTATGTTTTACGATTATAATTTCCAAGGCAGTGGGTTGCACGCTTCCCATCATCGCTCACCGCTTCAGGATAGATCCTGCCATCATGGCTGCTCCAATTATCACCACGATTGTTGATGCCCTTTCGCTGATTGTCTATTTCAACCTGGCAAAGGCGTTTTACATCAGGGGTTAAACCACAGGGAGAATGAATGTTAATTAATGGAAATGAATATAAAAGTTTGTGGTTAGAAGCAAACCGGGTGCTGATGATCGATCAGAATAAAATACCCTATAGCTTCGAAATCAAGGCGTTTGAGGATTATGAGGCAGTGATCGCTGCCATCAAAGATATGACGGTGAGAGGAGCTCCGGCCATCGGTGCTGCCGGTGCTTATGCCATGGCGCTGGCTGCAGCCCAGGCTCCGGACGAAAAATTCCGCAGCTTTCTCCGCATGGCAAAAGATAAGATCCTGATCGCACGTCCCACCGCTGTTGATCTGGCCAATGGAGTTCAATCCGTGTATGAAAGCACCCTGAAGTTCATTCCCGATCTGGTTCATGCGAGGCAGATAGCAGTGCTGGCAGCTCTGGAATTCGCCCAAAAAAGTGAGGAGGACTGCCGCCGGATTGGCGTCATCGGTCAGGAGATAGTCCCGGATGGAGCCAGGATTCTGACCCATTGCAATGCCGGAGCCCTGGCCACAGTAGATTGGGGCACAGCACTTTCCGCCATCCGGATGGCACACCGGAAGGGAAAGAAGATCTTCGTCTATGTGAGCGAGACCCGTCCCCGCCTGCAGGGTTCCCGGATTACCGCCTTCGAGCTGGAGCAGGAAGGCATCCCTCATGCGATTGTTACCGATAGCGCCAGTGGTTTCTACTTCTGGAAAAACGAGGTGGATCTCGTGCTCGTTGGAGCAGACCGGGTGTGTCTCAATGGCGATATTGCCAATAAGATCGGTACCTATGAAAAAGCGGTCCTTGCCAAAGAACACAAGATCCCTTTCTATGTGGCAGCGCCACTTTCCACCTTCGATTATACCTGTAATCACGGCTCTGATATCCCCATCGAAATCAGGGACGAGGATGAGATCAAACGCTGGGGAGATATCCAAATGGCAAATCCCGGCTCACCAGCTTTGAACCCGGCTTTTGATATCACTCCCGCCCGTCTGATAACCGGGATAATTACGCACCGCGGTATCTTCAAACCCAAGGAAGCTGCCCAAAAGACCCATCAAAGCCATTCTTGAGGATTTCGTATGAACAAAGCCAAACAGATTGATCTGCTCATCGAAGCGGGAACCATTTTGACTATGGATCCCTCCTGCAGGCTTCTCAACGACCACGCCATCGCGGTTCATAAGGGACGCATCATCGATATTCTTCCCATGGGTAAAGATGGTGAAAAACCCGGCTATCTGCCAGCAGATACCATCGATGCCAGGGATGCGATCGTGATGCCCGGCTTGGTGAATGCCCACACCCATATCCCCATGAGCTTTTTCAGGGGAATAGCCGACGACCTGCCGCTGCAAACCTGGCTTCAGAACTATATCTGGCCTCTGGAACAACAATTTTTGAGCCCCGAGTTCGTCTATGATGCCACTCTCTTTGGCGCAGCCGAGATGATCAAAAACGGGATCGTGATGATCAACGACATGTATTTCTTTTGTGATCAGGTTGCAAGTGCCCTCACCAAAGCAGGAATGAGAGGATTGATTGGGGAAGCCATCCTCCAATTTGCCCTCCAGAAGGCAGACGGAAAGGATCAGATCGGCAAACAGGCGATCCAATTGAACCGGCATTATAAGGAAAACCCTCTTATCACCTTCAGCCTCGGTCCCCACGCCATCTACACCTGCGACCGGGATACCCTGGAATGGGTGAGCGGGATCGCTGCGGCCAATGACTTGATAATCCATACTCATCTCTCCGAAACCGAACATGAGGTGCAGAGCTGTCTTGCCCGCCATGGCAAAAAACCGGTTGCATATCTGGAAGATCTTGGCTTCTTCAATGCCAGAAGCGTCTTTGCCCATTGCGTCTGGATCGATGAAGAGGAAATGGATATTCTCGGTAAATATGATTGCGGGATAGTTTCCTGCGTGGATAGCAACCTCAAGCTCTGCTCAGGATTTGCTCCGATCAAAAAGTGCTGGGAGAAGGGCTTGAATATCTGCCTTGGTACCGATGGAGTGGCAAGCAACAACAATCTCGATATGCTCGATGAACTGGACACCTTCTCCAAGCTGCACAAAGCTTTGGGCGAAGATCCCACCTTCCTGCCAGCCCGGGATGCCCTAAAAATGATCACCATAAACGGTGCCAAAGCCTTGGGAATGGATGCTGAAATCGGATCTCTGGAGACAGGCAAGGCGGCAGACATCCTGGTGCTCTCCACCAACCAGCTCTGCGCACATCCCCTGTATAACCCCTATTCCCAGATAGTGTATAGCATGGGCTCCGAAAGCGTGCGGGATCTCGTTATCAACGGAGAAATCGTGCTGAGAAACAG
>JAQUHL010000046.1 GCA_028683635.1 Candidatus Cloacimonadota bacterium | reverse complement strand
GGATGAAGATTCTGGTATAATTCATCACCAGCATATAACCAATCGAGATCCCGAGCAAGAGTTGCTCGGCCATCTGATACAGCGGGTTATCCTTGTAAAGGAAGGAGAAGATGCAGAGGGTGAAGAAAGCACCGACTATGTTACTAAAGAGTTCGAAAGACATTTTATCCTCCCTTATTTATTCTTTGCCCGAAGCACGAAGTAGCCGATGTTTCCGATCAGAATGAAAACAAAGATCGTTACGTGGGCGATGGACTGTGCGTTCATGCCAATGCGGGCAACTTTGAATTTATACTTGATATCATAGGTAAGGCGCTCAAGCTCATTAAATGCTGTCAGACCCAGGTCGTCCAGCATTTTCTCCCTGTTTTGAATTTCGATATAGACTTTCCCGCTGCCATCCTCTTGTTTGAGGGATTCAAAAATTTCTTTTTGGGCAGGGTATTTCTGTACGAATAGTGCGAATTCTTCAGGTGTAAATTCCGCTTTGGTTTGTTTCGTGATCTTGATCATCTTTTGAACCGATTCGTCTTTGAGTATATCGCGGCTGAAGGCTCTTCCTTTGAGCGGATATTTGCCTTCAGCATCGGGAGTGTTGTAATCAATTTCAGGATTGCGATATGCTGCATAGACATCCACGAGTTTCTCATATTCAGCAGCTCCTTTGAGCCCTGTCAGCATCCCGATCAACTGGCCGGATTGCAGATAGGGGAAGAGATCCGCTGCCATAACGGCCGTCACTCCAACCGCTACATTCAAGCCAAATTTGGGTCTGGCCAGAGCGATCCAGGTGCCTCCTGCAGTGGAACCGGAAAACTCCACTACCAGATTCATCTCGTTGTAGTTCGTGATGTTTTTCATAATCGGCAGGTTTTCCAGCTTGCGGCCTTCGGCATCGGTAACGATCGTTCTGGCAATGTTATCTCCCATACCAATAACTGTGGCTGAGGGTTGGATACGATAACCGAAGTTACAATAATCCACACCTGCGGTGATATCCGGGAATTCCTCTTTAACAGTGTTTATGGCATAATCGATAATCGGTGCGCCCTGGGGCAGCCAGGATAAGAGAAAGACCTTGATATTCCGTTCGAAGCAGTGACGAATCAGGGCCACTTCCATTGGAAAGAGCTCCGGCATGGTGGAAGGATCATGCAGAATGCTGATCAGAACTGCCCTATCCTCCCTACCTGCATAAGAATCGATCATCTGGTAGAGGTTTTCAGATTGGGGGGTGGTAACGTTATCCGAATTGTATGGAATCATCAGCGGGATGATAATCGCCAGAGCAATGATCATATAGATCCATCTGCGATCGAGGTTTTGAAGTTTCTCAAAGAATTTCATCTATTGTCTCCTTTATCAATCACCGCCGCCCAGATAAGAGCGTTCGATTCCCAGTAATATCTTTAGTGAGGTGGCCACACTGCCCAGACCTATTCCCAAAAGGATTCCGCGTTTGGAGGCCAGATTGGGCACATCGAGAATCCATTGCGAGATTTCCGGCACGTGTTTGCTGATCTTCATTCCCAGAGGAACCTGGGCAAGCATCACGATCACGGCTGCCACCAAAAGCACCGTTGCCTCGAGAGACCTCGCCCTGAAAGCACGGTACGCAGCGGTAGCCATGTAAAACGCCAAAAGGGAAAACATCGTGGCACTCATCGGCATATACATGTTTTCAAACATCCACATGAAGAGACCTCCCTTTTGGGAACCGCCAATGAAGCCTGCCAGAGCTGTGGCAATGAAACCGCCAAAGAAGAAGAAGCTATATTGCCATTTGGGTGCTTTGCGCTGAATGCGCGATTTATGCATCATGGAAATACTTACGATACCCAGAATTGTGGCTCCGGGAAACATCGCATAGATCCAGGGAATGAAGAACTTGAAATAGAAATCTTCGGCCAGGATTTTGTGTGGCACAAAGACCCAGAGCACGAAGATCAATCCGCCGAGGATTACGATCATGAGTGGTACTGTTTTTTTCATAAAAACCTCTATTTTAGGGGGAATAAGCGTGTTAAACCGGTTGCTTCAAAGCTGGCCAGAAGTGCACCGGTGATCATGAAAAAGAGGATCAGGAACTTGAAATAATCCTGAGCTTTAAGCGTTCCAAGAATGAGCGGCTGAGGGTTCAGATAGGCACTTGCAGCATAGAACTCCTCACCAATCAGGGTATAATCGCAGGTGGTGATGAAAAACGGAATCTGGGTAATGGCACCGGAACCGGCAATTTGCACAGCACCGATCATGGCTCCGGTTTCCGTCATCAGCAGAGCTTCTGCTGCAAAAGCACCAAAGAAGAAATTGGTAGCCATCCGTTCCCGGATCTGAAGCCCGTTCACTGCCGCCACATAAGGGAATTGGGCGTTGGTGAGGAAATACACATCGTTTTTATCGAAGGTATCCGGTCTGCCAACTGAGTAGTGAGCATCCCTCACCACTTCCTGGGCTATGGGAGTCACCAAATAATCATAGCAGGGCACGATCAGGCGGGTATCATATTCGGCAGCCCGTTTTGCCACCCGGCTCAGGATTCCCAGGGAGGCAAGGATAGATACAGTGGATGGATCTCCGGAACCCATGCAATATAGCATCGGACGTCCCATCTCGGTAGCTCTGCCAACTGCGTTTTCTATCTCTGTCAATCCGGCAATGGGGCGAATATAGAGATCCTTTCCCCGCTTGGCAAGATTCACAAAGGTATAGACCATGATGCAGAAAATGATCGACGCAAAGAGAGTTACATAACGGTTTCTATCGAACCAGTTGGATACGGGATAGTGATATAAGTTGATCCCTTTGTCGTTCAGTTCCTGTTCAGATTCGATAAATGCACCCTTATTATCCGTGCGAATAATCTTGAAGGCATAGGAGCGGTCGTTTTTCTGGCTGACATCTGCGATGAACCTCATTCTGCCCCGGTGCGATTTGATCTTGTTAGCCATTAGCAGAGTTTTATTCTTATGTGCCTCAATCTGTTTATCATAGTTTTCGGTGATTTTTGCCTTGGTTTCTGCCAGCCTGGCTGCTGCTTCAGGATCCGCTTGTGCTTGAGCTTCGGCATCCCCCAGAGTCTTCTGTTTATCGGCTTCCAGATCCCTCAGGCCCTGTTCATAGGCTTTGATGGCTTCGCTGGCGAAGATATTGGTGCTAACCTGTTGCTCGCTTTCCAGATCCACCAGAAGGCTCACTTCCGAGGAAAGCAGGGTATATGCCCCACGGGCATCCTTCGGCTCCAGCTTGCGAACATATCTTGTTCCCCGGACGAGGGTTACCAGAGAATCCCCTTCCACAAAGTTGAATCCCTGGATGAGGTTATAGGAACTGGATACGTAGGAAACTGGAACTTCAAAGCTGTTATCATAGGCAGTGGAGCGTTTCATGTTGCTGAATCCACCCCCGATGCTCATACCGTAGACATTGGTGAGGAAGGGAGATAAATCCACCCCATTGCGATACATAGCTTTGGTTGGCATCAGGGCAAACATATCCTTGTCCCAGCCAAGCACCTGTTCGATTTCGTGTTTGACACCATTTGCACGGGGTGGGATAGTCTGGGTGCGAATCTTTACTTTGAAACCTTTTTTGAAATCATAGCCTTCAGGAACCTTGAGGGTAAACTTATCGTCCTGATAGAACTCGTTGATGGTCACAAAGGGTTTTTCCTCACCCATTTTATAGAAATCGAAGAAGATCTTATTGATCTCCTGGGTTTCGCTTTTATTGATTGTATAGTTGATTCTGAGGTGGGTATTTTCCGCGTTAAGCGAGGTCGTCTGATTTACAAAGACGATGGGTTCATCCCAAGTAACTATCAGCCTGTCACCTTTGTCGTTGGGCTTATCTGCCACTTTGAAGGTTGGCTTGTCAGGGAGTTCTTTACTGGTAATTTCCCTAAGCGAGATTTGGTTTGAAAAAGATGAATATGGCTGCTGAACCAGATATCCGGCATATTCTTTGCCCTGGACGGTGATTCCGAGTTCCACGCCAGGGAGGGCCGTATTGGATTTATCCTTGATGAAGAAATCCACTTCTTTTAGTTTCTGATCGCCTTTGATGTAGGAGATGGGATTGATGCTCTGGATATAGGCCTCATACTCATGAGCCTGATCCCCGATTCTGCTTAAGACTGCAGTGTCGCCATGCCTCAGTTTGCTGGCGGTTTCAGTATCTATCTCTGTACGCACAAAGCGTTTGGGAGCATCCCTCAGTTCGATCACGAACCTGCTTTGTTCATCCAGGGGGAGTTCACCGAGTTTGTTCAAATCGATAGCTGTGTAGGATTGGGAGGCTGCTTCCTGAGTGAGCATCATCGCCGGTATCTCTCCCAGGCTACCACGTTTTTGTACCTGACGCCAGATAGTGTCGTTCACGGCGGGTACCATCATGATGTGAAAGCTGCGGATATCAGGGGATGCCTGGGGAGGATCCCATTCAAATTGAAGCTTGTTCTGATCCCCGATTTTTACTCCATAAAACTTCTCAGCTTTGATAGGAGGATTATCCATGGGAACGCCATATTCGACCCCGGTATGGTTGTGTAACCTGCCTCTTTCATCCACGGCCAGGACCGTATAATAGTATTTTTCTCCGGCGTTCATTCTGCCCTTGATGGTCTGCTGGTAAACCTGTAAGCCAGCATAGGCAGTGGAATCATCGGGGTTTGCCGAATGGGCAAGCTTGCTCCGGTAGTGGTAATGCTTGTTTTCAGCAATGGACAGCAGAGTAAACTTTTCTGAATAACTTGCCACCAATCGAAGATCCCGGGGCATTTTTTGATAGAGCGGACTTCCCGGTAACTGGTTTTTCTCCGCTTTCAACCCTTTAGGCGAAGTGGGATCTATGATGTCGCTCCAGGATGAATCATAATAATACATCGTGTCCGAAGCAACACCAGTTTTTACATTCACATCGATCGAGGAGAGGAAAAACAGAGTGTCCGGATTGATCCCGCGATAAATGCGATAGGATATAATCCTTTTGCTGCGGTCTAATGGCTTCCAACTCAGCACCAAACCCGTTCCGTTATCATGCGGAAGATCATTAACTTTGAAATTTTCCACAACATACTCATCCCTGCTTTCCTGCTTCTCCGCTTGCACAAAACTAAGTGCTGCAATGAACAGGATTAGCAACAACGGGATTATTCGTTGTCTGGTATACCTCATATACGGTCTCCTACGGGGTATTTTTTTTCTTCGTGCCACATCCCTCGAGAGAGGCTGATTTGTCAATCAGTTTTTTGTTCTTGACGGGATTCCAGAGCCCATCAGGATGGCATCAATAATAAATAAGGAAACAGATCATGCGCAAGAGAATTCTTATCCTGCTCTTTATCGTCCTCGCCTTTAGCCTGGCCTTCACTTTGGGCAGCGAACTCGAGACCGTTCTGATCACTGATCCCACCATAAATGAGGCATCTGGGATCGCCGCCAGCATATCTAAGCCCGGAATTCTCTACACGCATAACGATTCCGGTGGCAAAAATGCCGTCTTTGTGATGGACAACCATGGTAGCTTTAAGGGTAGCTACATCCTGGAGACCGTCAAAAACCGGGATTGGGAGGATATCGCGCTTAGCAAGGGTCCCAGAAAAAAGCATGATTACATCTATGTGGGAGAAATTGGCGACAACGGTGGCCGGCACAAAACCGTCTATGTTTACCGCTTTCCCGAGCCAGACCTGCCCAAAACCGCCAATTTTGAGGAAAGAATCACCGAGTTTGACCGGATCCAGATCATCTACGAGGACGGCCCCAGGGATGCCGAAGCCCTCTTTGTCAACCCCAACACCCTGGATATCTATATCATTTCCAAGAGGGAAGATCAGGTAGGAGTCTATGAAGTCAAATATCCTCAATCCACCAGTGGGCTGAACACTGCCCGCAAGATAATCACCCTCCCCTTAAGCTGGATAACAGCAGCCGATATGTCCCCCAATGGGGATCAAATCATCCTCAAAACTTACACCGCTGTTTATAAATGGGACGTGAAAAAGAAACAATCCGTTGCCGAAGCTCTGCAGGGGAAGATGAGTTCCCTGCCCTATCAACTGGAACCTCAGGGAGAAGGCATCTGTTTCGACCACAAAGGCGATGCTTATTATACTCTCAGCGAACGCAGCAAGGATAAACCTCTCTATCTCTATTATTACAAGTAATTAACCCAATTATTGCAGTAGGACATTCCCCTTGTGCTTTAAGCGCTTCATCGCCAATGTAGCAATCTGAGGGATAGGTTTCTATGTCCGTCCGTAGCACGGCAGAGATAGACTCCTGTGGGGATACGGTTGCCTTTGCTATCAGTGGGAAGCCACTCCAGAGAAAAATCTCCTCCAATGTTGCAAACTGTATCCAAGATCAGCACAAGATCCGCCCAGAATATCCACACAGTTGCTGCACAAAGTGTACATTTCATACCCCTTCGAAGGCGTTAATCACTTCTTAATCTACCCTTAATCAAGCGTTAATTATTAACGCTTGATTAAGGGTAGATTAAGAAGTGATTAACGCTGTCAAGCAAGGTATGACGAGTGGTCTTCAGTATATAGCTTTGTGGCGACGAGACGTCTCCACCCCTATTTGGGCTGTCGACCTCCCGGTCGACAGAAGCAACGGTTTGCTTGTTCAGAAAGCATATAGCTTTTCCGATTTCTCGGGAATGACGGCAAGGTGGTAAGGGCAAGTAAGGGGGGTGTTTGGGAGGGTTAGTAAAAAAATTACATTGACGGAAAAACTAATCTCACACAAGATGCAAAATATGGATAAGGAAAAAAAGATTTTACTCAACGAGCATGAAAGTGCTGAAATAAAGCACCTTTCAGAGCGTCTCGTCAATGTGGATAAAACCGAAGCACTGGCAAACTATGTGCGTCTTGAGTTCTTGCTCAACAACCGGGATTTTAGCACTGATCAGGAAGCTTATGTTACCATCCTGAATCGTCTGGGAGAATATCATGGCAGAAATAAGGACAACCTCAAGGCGGAGGAATATTTTTTTGTTTTGCGTGACTATGGAGAAAAAACTCACAACAAGGGCATCATCTTTCGGGCCAAAAGCAATCTGGCAATCGTTAAGGCTCAGTTAGGTTTTTATCATGAAGCAATCGAGATTTGGCAGGAAGTATTGGCTTCCGGAGTAAGTAAAAAATTGGAGAGAGACCTGTGCAACAATATCTGCGTGGGATATGGCTGCCTCGATAAGTATAGCGAAGCTATCGAATATGGATACCGCTCGATTGCTGCCTCGGAAGAGTTGAATCAACCGGAGGATACGGTCTCCACCTATGCCAATCTGGGGATTGCATACAACTACTTGGGCAACCATGAGAAAGCTTTGGAAGTCCTGCTCAAAGCTTACAAGCTCGCCCAGGATTTCAAAAATTACCGCCGTGAAACTGAATGTTGCAATAACCTGAGTGTGGTTTACAATGAGATGGGGGATACCGAGACAGCTTTGGATTATGCAAACCGCTGCTTGGTGATCCAGATGCAGTATTCATCCGAACATGAATCCGCAAATGCTTTGAACAACATCGGTTATATCAATGAATGCGCGGGGAATTTATCCGAAGCCCTGATTTTTTATAAAGCTGCCCTGAAGATATTCATGGACGATTTTGATCTGGCTTCCAAAGCCAACACCCTGATCAACATCGGCAAAATATTCAAATCTTACAAAGATTTTCAGGAAGCCATTCAATATCTGGATGAGGGAGTTAAGCTGGCCCGGGAACTGGGCGTCAGACACCTGGTGGAAAATGCCCTCAGAATCTATATCGAGGTATATTCACAACTGGGACACTTTGAGGAAGCACTCAAGTGCAGCAAAGAAATCATCGAGATCAAAGAAGAAGGCTACAGCAAGCTAAGCAAGAACACAGTATCCATTGCCGAGGCAAATTATTACCGGCAGAAAATTGAGCGTCAGGCAGAATTGTATCATAAACAGAACATCGAACTACTCAAGACTAACAAAACCATCCGCCAAAAGACAAGGCAAGTTGCCGAGGCTAATGAAGAGTTAAACTCGATAAATCAGATCCACAATAGTCTGATCCGGGTTATTTCCCACGATGTACGCGCTCCGCTTGGAAACATCTACCAAGCGCTGAACCTGATCAACGAAAATGGCATGGACGATGAAGACAGGAAAGAAATGCTGCTGGATCTTCAGGAAAGCAGTGGTGAAATATATTCCTTGCTCAATGAAATGCTGGATTGGATCATAAGCCAGCGTAAGCAAATTTCTCATGAACCCAATTTACAGCTTATGGATGTGGTTCCCATCCTGAGGAATGTTTTTGTCTTTTACTCATCTCTGGCCAAGCAAAAGCATGTGAATTTCAGCATAAGTTTGGAGCATGAATGCATGGCTGCCATTGTTGATCAGGAGATGCTGAAGATTGCCACCAGGAACATCTTCAGCAACTCTCTGAAATATACTCAAGGGGGGGGAAAGATAGGAATGAATGTTTCCTATAGGGACGACTTGTTGTGCATATCTGTTTCAGATGACGGGATTGGTATGAATTTAAAAGAAATAAAGAAACTCACCCAAGGCAAGCTTACCTCATCTCGTGGTACAGCCATGGAGATTGGCTCCGGGATTGGATTTGGGCTATGCAAAGATTCGGTTCGGAAAATGAGAGGTAAGCTCAATATCACCAGCGAAAAAGGTAAAGGAACCACTATCGAGATTCTCTTACCCAGGTCATAACCCTCAAAGATCAGGAGGTATCATGCCCGACACAAAATATGGTTTCCATTTTGAACCCCTGGAAGCTGACGTGGATCAGATCGTACAGCGTTTTTTGGACAATTTGAAATTCAATATGGGTAAGGACGAGTTTTCTGCCACCCCATTTGATTGCTATACTGCATTTTCTCAAACCATCAGTGACTACCTTGTCGATCGTTGGACTGCATATCAGCAGAGCCAGTATGCCGTCGATGCCAAGCGTGTCTATTATCTATCCCTGGAGTTTTTGATCGGACGCAGCCTCAGTAATGCCATGCTGAATCTGGAATTGATCGAACCCAGCATCAAAGCTCTTGGCAAACTGGGCTTCAATTTGAGCCAGCTTGAGGATCTGGAATGGGATGCAGGACTGGGCAATGGCGGCCTTGGACGGCTGGCGGCTTGTTTTTTGGATAGTATGGCAAGTTTGGGTATTCCCGCCTATGGCTATGGTATCCGCTATGAGTATGGGATCTTCATGCAGCATATCAAAGATGGATTTCAGATCGAGACTCCTGACAACTG
>JAQUHL010000045.1 GCA_028683635.1 Candidatus Cloacimonadota bacterium | reverse complement strand
CCCTCCAATTGGAAGGGAGACAACCTGCCGGTGGAGCAAGTAACGTGGTATGATGCCATCGCCTATTGCAACAAGCGTTCGCTCAAAGAAGGGCTGAAGCCTGCCTATAGCATTGGTGGAAATACCAATCCAAGTAACTGGAGCAGTGGAACTATAAGCTGCGATTGGAATGCCAGTGGCTACCGTTTGCCCACTGAAGCGGAATGGGAATATGCTGCCCGGGGAGGGAACAAGAGTAAGGGCTATAAATACAGCGGTTCCAATGACCTTGGCTCCGTTGCCTGGTATGATGGCAACTCAGGACAAAAGACCCATTCCGTCGGTGGTAAACAAGCTAACGAGCTTGGCATATATGACATGAGTGGCAACGCCTGGGAATGGTGCTGGGATATTTATGAAAGCTATCCTGGTGGTGCACAAACTGATCCGCACGGAGCAGCGAGCGGTTCCCGCCGTGTGCGGCGCGGCGGTGGCTGGCACAACCTTGCCTACGGCTTTGCCGTTTCGTATCGTGGCGGCGATAGTGCGGCCGTCGCTTACTATGTTATAGGGTTCCGCTGCCTCAGGGTTTTCCCTTGATTTTTGTTTTTTGTCCTTTTTGCCTTTTGCCTTTGGATTTTTTCCATGTGCAGCCTTGTAACACGGGCTTCAGCCCGTTAGTTATTGTAATGATCAGCAGCTATTCTCCATATTTATGACAGGTAACAACCTATGTTACAGACGGGCTGAAGCCCGTGAGAACAGACGGGCTGAAGCCCGTGTTACAGATGCTACGCATGCACGGTAGCAACTATCGATTACCCTTTCCCAGTCTGCTTTCTCAGCAGCAGATACATGAAAAAGGGGCAGCCAATGAAGGCGGTGATCACTCCCACCGGAAGTTCAATGGTGGTGAGGTGTTTGGCGATCAGATCGCAGAGCAGCAGAAAGATTCCACCCACCCAGAGGGAATAGAGGAAAATCTTCCTTTGTCCGGAGGGGATAAAGAAGCGGATGATATGGGGGATAATGAGTCCCACAAAGCCGATAATTCCAGCATAGGAGACCATGATCCCGAGCAGTAGTGAACTGATGATAAATATCTGTTTGCGGGTGGCGGACACATCGATTCCCACGCTTCCGGCATAGAGATCGCCTCCGCTGATAATATCGAGTACCAGGGATTTACGATATAGCAGGAAGAGCAAATAGAGATTCAGAACTGCCAGACCCAGAAAGATACGCCATTCCCAGATGGTAAAAATCCTGCCCAGATTGCCCATCAGCACTCCCAGGATGATAAGTGTATCTTTGTGAAAGAGATACATCAAAAGGGAGATCCCGGAACCGAAGAACATCCCGCTGATGATACCGGAGATAAGCAGGCGGGATTTATCGAAGCTACCGTTTTTCTGGGCCAGTGCCCACACGAGAAGCATGGTTAGCATTGCTCCCACAAAGCCACCCAGGGGCATGAGGATACTGAGGCCCAAAAGGGAAATGAGAATTGCTCCAAAGGCTGATCCGGAACTGATTCCCAGGACGTAAGGATCGGCCAGGGGATTGGTCAGCATTAGCTGATAGACCGAGCCGATTCCAGCCAGAACGGCACCTGTCATGATGGTCAGTACCAGCCGGGGTAGTCTTAGATTGAGGATTATGTTTGCTTCAGGGCTGCCCAATAGCAGATATCCCGCCAAAAGCAGGAGGCTTGCCAGAATCAAGAAGAGATAGAACAGGGTTTCCCTTGGCATGGAGGAAGCCTCAAGCTCTGCTTGTGCGATAGTTTTCGATGAGTTCATGCAGGCGGAGCAGGCCATCAATGGCGCGGGGACCAGCTCTCTGGATCAGATCCGGATCGAGATCCGGTTCAAAGAAAATCATGTGGTTTTTAATGGCGGACACATTCTGCCATCCTTTGCGGGCGAGAATTCGCTGAAGGGTGTCCTGAGAATAGCAGATGATGATCTCAGGATCGAGGGAGATGACGTCCTCTGCCTTGATTCTGGAATAGTCACGCTCCAGAGTAGTGAAGATATTATCACCTCCGGCAATTTCGATCAGCTCACCCACAAAGGACTTGTCCGAGACACTCATCAGCGGATCGCGGTAAATTTCCAGATATACCCGGGGTTTGGTTTTATCAGCATTTTGGGTATTTAGAGTTTGAATTGTGGACCGAAAGCGATTGATGAGAGAGACGGCATTTTCCTGCCTGTCCAGAAGAATGCCCAGTTTCTCGATTTCGACCAGAAGCTCAGAGATATTTTTGGGGTAGATGCTTGTTACTTTGAACCCCAGCTTCTTCAGTTCTGCGGAGATCCCTTCCAGTTCCAGGGAAGTGGTGAAGATGTGGCTGGGTTTATAGGCCAGAATCTTTTCCAAATCCAGATTGCCAAACTTGCCAATCTTGGGGACTTGGGAAAAGTCCTTGGGATAGGTGCATTCTTCAGTGACGGCAACGATCCTCCCGAATCCATCCAGCTCGGCTATCAGCTCTGCCAGTTCTGGTGAGAGGATCACAAAGCGCTCAGAATTCTGTTTTGCTCTGTCTGCGCACGACAATAGCATGACTAAGGCCAGCAGCGCTCCCAGGATCAGAGCTGGTTTTCTGCCATAGAAGCGATTCTTATGCTGCTTAGGCGAAGTAGGTTTCATATTCCCGGCTGGGGCAAATCTCCACATGGCGTGTGTTGCCATCAAAATGAAAGTAAAGACTCAAGCTGCGGTAGGGCAGGATCTTTTCAGCAAGCTCCGGCCATTCTATCACGGTGATACCGGTTTCGATCAGATCGAAGATACCCAGATCGAACAGTTCTTCTTCATGCTTCAGACGGTAGAGATCGAGATGATAGAAGGGATACTTGGCTTTCTGATATTCTTTGAAAAGCACAAAAGAGGGGCTATCGATTTCATCTTCAATCCAGAGCTCTTTGCCCAGATGTTTGGTAAAAAAGGTTTTTCCACTGCCCAGATCTCCATATAGGCAAAGGATTGCCCCAGGCTTGAGCAGGGGAGCGATGTATTGAGCCAGAGCGATTGTATCTTGCTCGGTGTTGAGATATATCTTTTTGGTCATTTGCATGTTCCTGGATAAAAAATATGTCCCAAAACCCGGAATCCGACTTTTGGGACACTGTGTTTATGTTTTACAGTCCTATCTATAATATTATCCATGTCTCCCGGGGAAGCAAGCTTTTTTATCAGCGCTTCTTGCTTCGGCAGATCGAAATCGGCAGGATCATCTCTTCCATGGAGACGCCGCCATGCTGGAAAGTGCCGTTGTATTGACGCTGATATTGATGATAGGAGTTTGGATAGACGAAGTAATAATCGTCCTTGGCAAAAATGAAGTTATCCACAATGCTCTTGGAAGGAAGCCCATACTCGGAAGGTTTTTTCACAAAGACGGAGTGGCGCTCATTGGCAGTGAGATTCTTGCCTTCTTTGTAGCGGACGGTTATGGAAGTATCCCGGTCGCCAACGACTTGGGTAGCCCGGTTGACCTTGATGGAGCCATGATCGGTGGAAATGATGCAAATGGCATCCTGCTTGGCGATCAGCTTCAGTGCTTCGTAGAGGGAAGAATGCAGGAACCAATGCTTGGTGAAGGCTCTCAGACCTTCTTCATGGGGGATGGTTTCCTGCAGAATCTGATCCCTGGAGCGATGATGGGCAAGCAGATCGAGGAAGTTATAGACCAGGACGATCAAGTTTTCCTTGTTCCAGGTTTCGATCTTGCGGAGCACAAAGTTTCCCTCTTCCATATTGAAGATCTTCACATATTTGGAGGTGGGATCGAGCTTATAGCCAAGTTCGGCTACGTGTTCATCCAAAAGTTGATGTTCATTGCGGTTACGGCTGTTATCCATTTCTGCCGAGGTAACCCAGTATTCAGGGAACCGCTTGGCTATGTCGACAGGTAGAAGTCCGCTGAAGATTGAATTTCGGGAGTAGGGGGTGGCAGTGGGCAGGATCGAGTAATAAAGTTCCAGTTCCTCATCAAAAAGTTCCTGGATATAGGGTTGGATGGCAAGATACTGATCCAGACGCATGCAATCCACGATTATGAAATAGATGGGGACACCATTTTCGAATTGGGGAGCGATATATTGAGAGATCAGATCGAAAGAGAGGTTGGGACGATCGTCCGAAACCAGCCATTTCTTGTAATTCCTCTCCACATAGTTTGTGAACTCAGTATTGCAATTGCGTTTTTCCAAAAAATGGGTCTGGCGCAGGCCTTCGTCGTTGACCTCGTCGATCTTGAGTTCCCAAACTGCCATTTCCCGGTAGATGCTTGCCCATTCATTCCAGTCCGGATCATTGAAGAGACGTTGATTGAGCTGACCGATGAAGCGGGTGTATTGCTCTCCGATCTGATTGGCGCGGATTTCATCAGCCTGGAAGATTTTTTTGATGGCCATGATAATCTGACTGGGATTGATGGGCTTGATCAGGTAATCTGTGATCTGGGAGGCGATGGCTTTGTCCATCAAACCTTCCTCTTCACTTTTGGTTACCATCACAATCGGCAGGGAAGAATTGATGCGTTTGATCTCCTGAAGG
Organism: Candidatus Cloacimonadota bacterium; assembly: GCA_028683635.1. Classification (GTDB taxonomy): domain Bacteria; phylum Cloacimonadota; class Cloacimonadia; order Cloacimonadales; family Cloacimonadaceae; genus JAQUHL01. The sequence goes on along the minus strand of JAQUHL010000045.1, from coordinate 4,850 downwards.
GTGGTAAGGCCATCCAATCCCGGCATCATTTCGTCCATGATCACCAGGTCATACTTATTTTCCAGGACCTTTTCTATAGCGTCGTTTCCATTGTTGATTGTATCGACTAAGTAGTTACGTTCCTCAAGGAACAGGACGAAGGGTTTGAGGAGTTCAATTTCGTCGTCAACCCATAATATTCTCATCTGCTTCATGATTAATCCTCCTTGGAGTTTGGCAGCTGCATCTCAAATAAGCGCTGGCGTTCTTTGATAACTTTCTTTACGTGGTCAAGATCAGCATCCTGAAAAAACAGGGCGAGCTTAAAATTGAGTTCTTTTGACGAGCAATTAAACCATGCAAGCATTTTCTCCATATATTGTTCTATATATACTTGTTTCAGATCTTTATCCTGGGTTTTTTCCTGTTTCCTGATCTCTTTGATCTGTTCCCTGAGATCGTTTGTGGGGGTAGACTCCGCCACTTCGATCCACTTATCCCGGGTTTCCCAATCTGCTTTTTTCACCAGGGGTCTGATCATCTGGAGCCGGTCGAAACCGATTTCCTTGATCCTGTTTTCATCTTCATCCATTTCTTCGATAAACAGCTCGAAGGTGGCAGAAAGTTTGTTGGCAAGGCTGCCGTTGATATTATATTCTGCCTCGATGAAATCCCGAAAGTTGTCATAACCCTTGAAACGGAAGAGTTTGGTGCGCCGGATATCGGAGAGAAGCTGTCCGAGGGCCACGAAGTTTTCTTCGAGTTTTTGTTTCAAATTGCGGACGGCAGTGAATTTTTCATCCGGGCTCATTGTTTCTGAAGTGGGATATAGATCGCTCATTTTGTTGTTTCCTTAAAAACCTTATTTATCTTGAATGGGGTAATATACATGTTCGCTGGCGGGGAAAACTCCCTTTTTGATTTCCTGATTGAAGTTGCTCAAAGCATCGACCACTGCGCCTTCGAGATCAGCATAACGTTTTACAAATTTGAACTGTGCCGGGCTGTATCCCAACAAGTCGTGATAGACCAGCACCTGCCCGTCGCAATAGCGACCTGCTCCGATCCCAATGGTCGGGATCTTCAGGGTTTGGGATATTTCCTTGCCCAGCAGCTCGGGTATTCCTTCCAGGACCAGCATGAAGGCACCAGCTTTTTCGATTTCGATAGCCTGGGATAAGATCTTCTCATAATCGGCATCCGATTTACCCTGAACTTTGTAGCCGCCAAATTTGTTTACTGACTGGGGAGTAAGCCCCAGATGGGCACAGACGGGGATTTCGATATCGATTATGGCCTTGATGGCATCAATTCTGCCTGGAGAACCGCCCTCCAGCTTCACTGCATTGGCACCGGTTTCAATGATGACTCTTGAGGCGTTTTGTTTGGTGGCAAGCTCGCCAAGATGATAAGTCATATAGGGGAGATCGACAATAATGAAGGCCTCGGGGCTGCCCCTGCGTACTGCAGAAGCGTGGCAGATCATATCATCCAAAGTTACCATTAGAGTGTTTTCATAACCGAGAACGACCATGCCCAGGCTGTCACCCACCAGAATCACATCCATTCCAGACAGGCTCACACAGCGAGCCATCGAATAGTCGTATGCAGTTACCATGCTGATCTTTTCGTTACGCTCTTTCATGGCTTGAAAGCTCATCAGGTTTACCTGCTGTTTCTTCTTAGTCATTATCAGTACCTTCTCTTTCAGTTATTTCATCCTCAGTTTGCAGCCTGTCCATGTCACTATCAGAAAGCGTATCTGCCCCCCAACGTCCCTGGTTTAATACAAGGTTGTAGATAACGCTGCCGTTGTTGTACCAACCCAAAAAGCGTCCGTGGGGAGCGCCGTTTCGATAGTTGGCACTCATCTGAGGATTTCCGTCCGGATACCAGAAAAGCATTGGTCCGGATTGGATTCCCTGCCTGTAACTGAGTACCCGGTAGAGCTTTCCCTGGGGATATAATTCATAGGCTAAACCGCTGAAAAGCTCAGAATCCCTGTATACCTCTCCTTCCTGCTGAACCAGCGCTGAAAAAGCTATGGCTGTGTCCGGCAAGGTATAACGCTTTAGAAACTCGTAATCTTCATATTCACTTTGCGCACTGAGGGGGGAACTTGTGGATAGCAAAGTGAAAATGAAAATGGCGAGTAGTGAAATCCAAAGATAATCTCTATTCATAAGTATTCACACTCTCTATGAACCAACATTTCTGGTTCCCTGAACGAGTCAACTGTTTTTTGGAGTGAATCAGGGAAAATTGATCTGTATATCCTTGACTTCCGAATACTTTTCAAGGTGTTCCCTGATCTCTTCGGCGACGTTCTCCCGCCAAGTATCGAAGGATGGGATATTGAGATCGATCAATACTTTGCCATCTGTGAATCCAACATACTTTACCATTTTGAGGGAGATTATATCCTCGCCAACTTGGGGGTAAATGATCTTCCTGAGCTCTTCGATGATGGTTTCTTTGCCAAAATTGGGGATTTCTTTCAGGCCGTGGGCGATCTCATAATTGGAGATGGCAGTCTGCAGAGTATCGGCAGCGAGCACCGAGCAGTGTACTTTGACAGGTGGCAAACCGTCCAGTGCTTCCATGGCATCACGCCAGGTGATCTGTTTTGCTTCATCCAGGGTTTTGCCCTTGGCAAGCTCGGTAATTATCGAAGCGGTGGCAATATTGGAAGCGCAGCCATAGGAAAGGAAACTGATATCTTCAATCTTGTGCGAGCTTTCATCCACCTTCAGATAAACTGTTACCTGGTCACCACAGGCGGGACTTCCCTCGGTGGCAGTTGCATCCGGATTTTCCATCTTCCCTACGTTTTTGGGATGCATGAAATGGTCTAAAACTTTCTGTGAGTATTGCATGTATATCTCCTAAGTCACTTTTTGGCATTGAATAAGGGGCTTCTTTTTCTTAGCTCGGTGCTGATTTCCGAGAGTTGGCTGACCAGATAATCGATCTCAGATTTGGAATTATATCGGCTGAGAGTAAATTTCATCGAGCCATGGGATTGGATGTGATTCTTACCAACTGCCATCAGGATATAATTCGGTTTGAGCCCCTGGGAAGCACAAGCAGATCCTGTGGCCACGGTTATTCCTTTGAGATCGAGCATCATGGTTATGGCTTCGCCTTCGATAAAATCGATTGAGGTATTGATGTTGTGAGGTGCCCGGTTCTTTCCTCTGGGGCCGTTTAGCTCCACCTGAGGTATGGTAGCCTCGATCTGTGCTAAAAGGTAATCCGAAAGCTCTCTTAACTGGGTCTGGGTAGATGCAAAGTCTTCAAAGGTTAGGTCCACGGCCCTGGCAAATCCTGCAATCAGGGCGATGTTCAAACCCCCGGGTTGCAGATCATCGATCCTTCTCACGCCATGAATTATCTGCCCGAGTTTGGTGCCACTCTTTACATATAGCGCTCCAATCCCCTGAGGAGCATGGATCTTATGAGCAGAAATCGCCATGGTATCCACACCCAGGATGCTCACGTCGAGAGGAATCTTGCCAAAAGCCTGTCCTGCATCGGCATGATAATAGATTTTGTGATCAGCATTGTCCAGGATTGCCTTGATCCTGTCCATGGGTTGAATGGTACCCAGAACATGATTCACGATCGTCGTCATAAACAGGATGGTTTCCGGTCTGATGGCAGCTTCGAGCTCTGCCAGATCTATAAAACCTTCGCTATCGGCATTTATATAGGTAACTTCAAAACCGCTGTTTTCCAGAAAAGCTGCATTGGTGAGTAGATCAGGATAATCGACCACCGAACAGATGATGTGATTTCCTTGGTCCGAATGTGCAGTGGCAAGGCCTTTGATAGCCAGATTATTGGCCAGGGTGCCTCCTGATGTGAAATGTATTTCGTTGGCTTTGGCATTGAGGGGCAGGGCAATTGTTTTCCTGAAACCTTCCAGGGCGGAATTGATCGCTTCACCGGTGGAGATAAAGGACCCAGGAAACCAGAACTTCTCTTCCAGATATGGTTTCATCGCCTTCAATACTTCCGGGGCCGGCTGGCTGGTTACGCAGTTGTCCATATATATTCTGTTCATTGGGCACTCCTTTTCTGACGGATAGCATAGATTTTGTCGAGAGTGTAATGCTTGAGCACCTGGTGCAATTCACCGGTAAGATCGTTCCAGAATATATCCAATCCGCATTCACCCTTGCGGCAGTATTTATCTCCTCTTTGGGTGCAACTAAGTTCCCAAGCCACATCTTCCACGGCTTTCATGATGTCAAACAGGTTGATCCGGGAAGCTTCTTTGGCCAATATGTAACCTCCTTTAGAGCCGGGAAGGCTGTGCACAACCTCAGCATTTTTCAAACCGGCAAGCAGGTGTTCTATGTATTTTTTGGGCAGTGACTCTATCTTGCAGATCTCTGCCGCAGAGATCGGATCTCCTGCCTTCTCCATGATTGTGAGTAGAGCCCGAAGCGTATATTCAGTTCTTGTGTTAACTGCCACAATGAGTTCTCCTTGCTTAGATTTTTCTGATAACATACTAATTAGGTATGCAATATTTGGCAAGGAAAATCTCGCCCTTATTGACAAAAAAGGGGGATCAGGGATTTTGATATCATGATCGAAACAAGGAATATCAGTTGTGGCTATTCTGAAGCGGATGTGCTCCAGAATCTTTCGCTATGCCTCAAACCGGATAGTTTTTCTGTGTTGATAGGGCCAAATGGAGCAGGTAAATCCACCCTGCTATATGCGATCCTGGGCTTTGTGAAACTTGGTTCGGGTGCGGTGTGGGTGTGCGGAAAGGATATCCGTTCCTACCACAGGATAGAGCTTGCCAGGCTGATATCTTACGGGCCCCAAGAGGTGGTATTCCAATTTGATTACCTGGG
>JAQUHL010000044.1 GCA_028683635.1 Candidatus Cloacimonadota bacterium | reverse complement strand
GTAAAGTTTTTGCATTGTGTATGGCGGTAGCCTGGCAGGGTTTGAGGAATATGTACATATTGGGATCATTCTTGGCGTAAGGACGCATTAGCCGTTTAGTAAGGAGTTCTGCGTACTGAGAACGGGAATTGCCTGTATTGTAATAGGCAAAGTGCAGAAGATACCAGAGTTCGAATGCTTCGTTGGAATACGCAACCTGAAAACCCTTTGCCCGGGCACTCTTGATCGCATTGTCAAATTGATCGGCTGGAAATGAATCCTTATCGAACACACACCAAACCACTATGTCCCTGTTTTTCAGTTTTATGCCGTGCTCCTGAAAGTACCATTCTTTTGCCCTTTCAAGCTTAAGCTCAGTTTCATGAACCAGTGATAGAGTGTTTTTTCCGGTGCCGGTAATTCGCACAACTTTTGTTGTATGGAGTGGGAAGGATTTAAAGTATAAGGGCTCAGTCTTTTCACCTTCAGTAACAATCAGGATCAGATCCGGAGGCTATTTACGGGTGTTTACGGATCTTCTTGATTTACTCATAATATCTCATCCCAATCTCAATTAGCGCGGAATAGCTGAGCAAAATCATCATAGTTTATATAGGGCAGGGCTCCATATTTGCCGCGGATATAGCTCTTTCCATAGGATGAGTCGTTTCTGGCTTTTCCTTTTTCGAGCTTGTATTCCACCAGAGAATATAGATCGGTGGAGCAGGAACCGTCCTTCTCGGCAAACCATATTTCGTCCCTTCGGAAGAAAGATTTATCCAACAGGGAAGTATTGTGGGTGGTAAAGACCAATTGTGCACCATTGGGATTGGTTTCTTTTTCTTGAAACAGGCGGATGATGATCCTGCAAAGCAAAGGATGGAGGCTTTTTTCAAGCTCATCGATAAAGAGCCTGCTTCCCACTTTCAAAGTAACGTATATCAGCCCTGCTAAGCTGAAAAACTGCTTGGTACCTTGGGATTCCTGAGTGGAAAGATCAAAGGATACGGTCTCAAACTTATTCAATGTCTCATCATAGTACTCATGGTGGGTCTTGATAATAAAGCTGATAATCTTGCCAGCGTCTTGTTTGAGTGTTAATGGCACATTTTTCAGGCCTTCATTTGAATACTCTTCCTCATTGATCTGGAAACCCGTGATTCCCATGTCGGCTTTTAGTAAAAACTCCCGAACCCAATCCGGTGGAACTAACCCATTATGTAGCAGAACGGAGGTGTGAACAGGCATGTAGGACTCAATATTCCAGATGTTTGTATCCAGGAAATACTTCACGATTCGAGACGACACTTTACCATTGAACTGAGCCAGTAAACTGAGGAGGAGGGTATTGTCCCGCAGGAACATCAAGAGCGAGCCCTTGCCCTCATTAAAGCTGGGGTGGGCTTGATATTCTTTGCCGGCTTCGCGTTCAAACATGAGTAGTTCACGCGACTTAGGCTTGGTGGATCTGGCATAAAGCCACTCTTTTTCCACTCGTTTGGAATTAATTGCAAACCCATAACGATAGATAGTCTCATCGGTAAGGAAAGTCGCTTCCATCCTGGTGGGCTCAGACGCTCCCTGGGAATTCAGGAGGAATGGTTCCACCTTGATTCCTTCTCCAGCCTGGCTTTCCTTAGAGGAATTCAGTATTAGTTCTTTCATGAAAGCAAGAGCTTTGAAGAGATTGCTCTTTCCGGAGGCGTTAGCTCCGTAAAACACACTTGATTTTAGGATCCTCTGGCGCTGCAGTTCCATCACATGATCCGGATGTTCTGATCTGGAACTGGCTTCCATACTGAAACTGACCCGTTTGTAAAAGGAACGGAAGTTCTGAACATTGAATTCTAAGAGCATAATATCACCTCACATCTATCTGAAGTAAAGATAAGGTTGGTTGTGGTTTTGTCAAGCGGTTTTGCAGATTTTTCGTAATATTCTTTCTTAACTTGCAAGGATCGGCAGTTTGGGGATTGGGAGGATTTGATGTTTTAGGGGTTTGGGGATGGTCTCCATGGATAGATGCTAACCCAATCATATCCGTCTCATCCGCTAAATCCGCCAAGACCGCGTTCCATCTCAAAAATGCCCCTCTGTAGCTCTGTCCCCTCCGTGATCTCTGTGTTCCCTATAAAAAAACCAGCCTGAAATTCATATTGACAAAAAGACAAGCGGAAAATATCCTGCGACAAAGTGAAAAGCAAGGGAGACATCTGATATGAGCGACCAAGTTCAAGTACTTTTACAACGTGTGTATGATGAAGGTGTGGCCAAAGCCAGGGAAGAGGGCAACAAAATCATCGAAGCGGCAAAAGCCAAGGCAGAGGAACTCAAAGCCCAGGCCGAAAAAGAAGCTCAATCCATCCTCGCCTCTGCTCAAAAGAAGGCTGAAGAACTGAGCAAAAACACCCATTCCGATCTGAAAATGGCATCCCAACAAGCACTTTCCGCCAGCAAAAATAAGATTGCTGATCTCATCCTATCCGAGACCATAAACAAGGATATAAGCAAGGCAATGGGCGATGTGGAATTTGTCAAAGCCATTATTCAGGATGCCCTTGCAGCCTGGAAAAGTTCATTCCCGGATGGTAATCTCACCCTGTCTGAAAACCTGAAAACCAAGCTGGATGAATATTTCATCTCCTCCTTGAAAGCACTTTTCAACCAGAAATTGCAGATAGATTTTTCCCCTACGATGAAAAACGGCTTTTCGATTTCACCCAGTGATGGCTCTTACAAGCTGAGTTTTACGGACGAGGATTTTGCTGAACTCTTCAAATCCTTCCTGCGTCCCCGCACCAACCAGATTTTGTTTCAGAATTAAGCCCGGATCCTCATGCAAAAGGCATATTACTATTTTGTAGCCGGGCTGCCAAACATCAGCTTTGACGACGGCAAAGCCATCCTGACTCCGGATGCTTTTTGGGATGATGCCCGGGATCAGCTTTCCGCAGAGGACTTGGGATTGCTCAAGCTCCTCTACCTTCCCGATGATTTGGATAACTTCCTGGGATTGGTCTATAAAGAAGAAAAAGCAGCGGGCACCGATACCAAAATCGAGCTTGAGATCTGGGAAAACCTGGTGGAGGCCGTGCGGGAAAATCCCGGTACGGAGCAAAAGCTTTGCCTGCCATCCCTCAAAGGTGTTCCAGAATTTGTAATCAGAACTGCGCAGAGCATCCTTTCCGAGGAGAAGCTCCCGGAACTCATTCAAGCGGAATCACTCCTCCTATCCGGAATGTATGAGTTTCTATTGAAGATGCCCAACCGCTTTTTGAGGGCCTGGTTCAGGTTCAATCAGGATCTCAAAAACATCAGTATTGCCATCAATGGCAGAAAGCATGACTATCCTTATACAGACTTCCTTTTGGGTGAAAACGAACTCGTGGAAGCACTGTCCAGAAGCCAGGCTGCCGATTTTGGCCTGGGCAAGCATGAAGAAATTTACGACGCGGTAAACAGGATTTTTGAGCAATATAACCTGCTGGACAGGGAACGCAACCTGGACGCTCTGCGTTGGAGATGGATTGAGGATCACAATTTCTTCGAGTTCTTCAGCATAGACCGTATTCTCGGCTATTTCTGCCAGCTTAGGATCCTGCACCGTTGGATCAGTCTGGATCCGGAAATGGGCAAGGACGTCTTCTTCGACACTCTTGAAACTCTGGAAAACAGCTTTTCTTTTCCGGAAGAGTATGATTTGAAACATAAAGTAAAAAGATAGAAGGTACAGTATGACCAAAGGAATCGTACGAGGTATTATCGCCAACCTGGTTTTGGTCGAAGTGGATGGCCCGATCTCCCAAAACGAGATCTGTTATATCCAACTCAAAGACATAAAGCTGATGGCGGAAGTGATTAAAATCCTTGGTAAAATTGCCTATACACAGGTTTTTGAAAGCACCCGCGGTCTGATGCCCGGAAACGAAGTGGAATTTTCCGGACATATGCTCGAAGTGAAGCTGGGTCCCGGAATGCTTTCCAAGATTTATGACGGTCTGCAGGATGACCTGAACAAGATGGACGGCCTCTTCCTCAAGCGGGGAGAATATACCGATCCTCTGGATGAAAACAGCATCTGGAACTTTACCCCCCTTGCCAAAGCCGGTGACGTGGTTACCGGAGGAGACTGGCTGGGCGAAGTTCCCGAAAGCTGGATAGCCCACAAGATCATGCTGCCCTTTGGAATGACTGAAAACTACTCTGTGGTAAGCGTCGTTCCAGCCGGAGAGTATAAGATCACGGATACCATTGCCGTGGTAAAGGATAAAGAAGGCAAGCAGCACGAGATCAATATGATCCAAACCTGGCCTGTCAAGATCCCGATCCGGGCATACAAAGAAAAGCCGCGTCCCTTCAAGCTTTTGGAAACAGGACAAAGAACCATCGATACCCTGAATCCGATCGTGGAAGGTGGCACAGGGTTTATCCCGGGACCCTTTGGATGCGGGAAAACAGTGCTTCAACACGGTATTTCCAAATATGGCGATGCGGATATGATCATCTTTGCAGCCTGCGGAGAACGTGCCAACGAAGTGGTGGAAATCTTCGTGGAATTTCCCAAGCTGGACGACCCGCGTACCGGCAGGAAACTGATGGAAAGAACCATCATCATCTGTAACACCTCGAATATGCCGGTGGCAGCGCGTGAAGCCTCGGTTTATACTGCCATGACGATTGCGGAATATTACCGGACGATGGGGCTCAAGGTATTGCTTTTGGCAGATTCGACCTCCAGATGGGCACAGGCCCTAAGAGAGATGTCCAACCGCATGGAAGAACTCCCCGGTCCGGATGCCTTCCCGATGGATCTGCCTGCCATCATCTCAAATTTCTATGCCCGCGCCGGTTATGTATATCTGAATAACGGCAGCACAGGCTCGATCACCTTTATCGGAACCGTTTCGCCCGCCGGCGGAAACCTGAAGGAACCAGTGGTGGAAGCCACCAGGAAAGCAGCCCGTTGCTTCTGGTCCCTGGAACAGCGCCGGGCAAACAGCAAACGCTATCCAGCCGTGGATCCGATCGATTCCTATTCCAAATATCTGGAATATGACGAAGTGAAGGAATATCTGAATTCCACGATTGCCCCCAACTGGACAGATCTGGTAAGCTATGCGAAGGACGTGCTGCTGCGCGGACGCGAAACCAACGAACAGATCAATATCCTGGGCGACGATGGAGTTCCCCTTTCCTACCACGTTACCTTCATGAAATCCGAGCTATTGGATCGCATCATCCTCCAGCAAAACTTCTTCGATAAGGTCGATGCAGCCACTCCTCTGAACCGTCAGCACTATATGCTGGAAAAGGTAATCAATATCTGTATGATGGATTTCCAATTTGAATCCTTCGAAGAGGTGAAACCCTTCTTCACCAGTCTGATATATGATATGGTGCAAATGAATTATGCAGAATTCAATAGTGAGGAATTCAAACAAGTCGAGGCGGATCTGGAAAAAATCCTCGCAGAAAGGAGGGTGAAATAATGGCTACCCGTGCTTTCCAAAAGGTATATACCAAACTCAATCAGGTTACCAAAGCCACCTGCTCCGTGACAGCTACCGGAGTTGGCTATGACGAGCTTGCCACAGTGGGCGGCAGACTTGCCCAGGTGGTCAAAATCATCAATGATTCTGTCACCCTTCAGATCTTTGAGGGAACCGAAGGCATTGGAACCGATGCGGAAGTGGTGTTTTTTGGCTATCCCCCCACTCTCAAAGTAAGTGATCAATTGGCAGGAAGATTCTTCGATGCCTATGGCAATCCCATAGATGGTGGTCCGGATATCGAAGGTGAGGAAGTCGAGATTGGCGGGCCCTCAGTCAATCCCGTGCGCCGGCAACAGCCTTCCGAGCTGATTGCCACAGGTCTGGCAGGAATCGATCTGAATAATACCGTTGTAACGGGACAGAAGATCCCCCTCTGGGCTGATCCTGACCAACCTTATAACTTTGTGATGTCCTTGATTGCCCTGCGCGCCAAAGCTGATAAGATCATCCTGGGAGGGATGGGACTTTCCAACGACGACTATCTCTTCTTCAAGCAAGCCTTTGAAAATGCAGGTATTATCGATAAAATCATCTCCTTTGTGAACACCACGGAAAATCCGCCGGTGGAAAGGTTGCTGGTGCCCTATATGGTGCTGACGGCTGCGGAATATTTTGCCGTGGAGAAAAATGAGAAGGTGATGGTGCTGCTGACGGATATGACGCTTTACTGCGATGCCCTGAGTATCGTCTCCAACCGTATGGATCAGATTCCCTCCAAGGATTCGATGCCCGGCTCCTTGTATAGCGACCTTGCCAAGATCTATGAAAAAGCCGTTCAGTTCCCGGAAGGGGGATCGATCACCATCCTGGCCGTGACTACCCTTTCCGGAGGTGACAGAACCCATGCCATCCCGGATAATACAGGCTACATCACCGAAGGCCAGCTCTTCCTGATGCGTGATACCAATATCTCCAAAGTGATCGTCGATCCCATCGGATCCCTTTCCAGGCTCAAGCAAAACGTCCAGGGGAAGAAGACCCGGGCTGATCACGTGGATGTGATGAACGCCGCCATTCGGCTGTTTACAGATGCCGGCAATGCCAAAACCAAGCTGGAAAACGGATTTGACCTTTCCGATTATGACGAAAGGGTGCTGAAGTTTTCGCACGATTATTCCCTAAGGTTGCTGGCTATCGACGTCAATATCTCCATCGATGAAATGCTGGATACTTGCTGGGAGCTTTTCCAAAAATACTTCAGCAAGCAGGAAATCGGGATCAAAGAGACCGTGATGGACAAATACTGGAAGTAAGCTATGGCTATCAAGTTTCAGTATAACAAGTCCGCCATGCTCGATATCACCAAGCAGATGAATATCCGCCTGAGGGCTTTGCCTACACTGAAAAACAAGGAATCAGCCCTGCGCCTGGAGGTTAAAAAAGCCCGTGATTACACTCACTCTCTGGATCAAAAAATCCAGGAAAAGAGTGCTGAACTGGACAAACTGAACAGGCTTTGGGCAGAATTCAACCCCGAACTGCTGACCATATCCAGGGTGAATATGACTCCCAAAAACATCGCAGGAGTCAAAATCCCCATTCTGGGTGAGGTCGAGTATCAGATGAAGAAGTTTAATTTGTTCAAAGCTCCTCTCTGGTATCTGGATGGTATCGAGATCCTCAAACAGATGTCGCAATTGCAGATAGAGCGTCAGTTTGCCTTCCGCAAGATGCGGATTCTGGATGCCGTGCGCAAGAAAACCACCCAGAAAGTCAACCTCTATGAGAAAGTGCAAATCCCCGAGTTTGAGGATGCCATCCGCAAGATCAAGAGGTTCCTGGAAGATGAGGAAAACCTTTCCAAAGCCGGGCAGAAAATCCTCAAAAAGCGCATGGAAAGCGAGGTTGCCTTATGATCGCACCCATGAGAAAATATAGCTTCCTGCTCTATCATCTGGATTATGAGAACTTCCTGAGCGATCTGCAAAAACTGGGAGTAGTCCACATTATCCGCAACAAGGTCGTGGAGACGGAATCTCTGAAAAGCAGCCTTGCTCTGATCGAAAACTATAGCGAGGCCATCCGCTTCCTGGGCAAACACCTAAAAGAGGATTCGCAAGCCCAGGACACTCAATTGGTAGCCAAAATGCTGCTCAGACAGCTCGCTACTGCCAGAGAACGCAAGGAACAGCTTACCCATGAGCGGGATATCATCCTCCGGCAATTGCACGATCTAAGACCTTGGGGAAACTTCAATACCGGCCTGGTTCCTGAACTGGAAAAAGCAGGAATCAATGTCCGCTTCTATACCTGCCCCAAGGTTATCTATAAACCCGAGTGGGAAGAACATTATCTCATCGAATCCATACATGAGGAATATGGCAAGCTCTTCTTCATCGAGCTCGATGATGGTAATGGGGATAAGCATCCCACCCGGCCTGTGATAGAGGCTGATCTCTTCACTTTTCCAAAGCAGAGCCTGGCAGAATATGAACGGGAACTGAAAAGCAAGACCGAGGAACTGGAAGGCATTGAGGTCTATTTCACCGGGATCGCTAAAACTGCCACTCAGCTCTTTGAGGATGAGATTCACAAGCTCACCACAGATTATGAGTTTGAGGACGCTCTTCAGCAGGCGGATACGGAAGCCGAAGATCACATCCGCATTCTGAGCGGATGGATTCCTCTGGAGAAAGAAGAAGGGCTCACCCGGTATCTGACCGAGCATGACATCATCCACTTCAAAGCCAATCCCGGAATAGAGGACGAGGTTCCCATCCTGCTCAAAAACAATGCTTATGCCCGGTTCTTCGAACCGATTTCCCGGATGTTTATGCTGCCCAAGTATAACGACCTGGATCTCACTCCCTTCTTTGCACCGTTTTTCATGCTGTTCTTCGGCTTCTGTAATGCCGATATCGGCTATGGTATCGCTCTGGTGATTCTGGCTCTTTTCCTGAAAAAGAAGAGCAAAGACCAGGGAATGAAGAACATGATGACGCTGGTGATGATTTTTGGGATAGCGGCCAGCTTTATGGGCTGGGTGATGGGAAGCCTCTTGGCCTTTGATATGAAGGAATGGGCTGGGATTGGTGATACTGTCCCGATCCGGGAAATGAACCACATCTTCAATCTGGCTCTGGTACTGGGAGTGTTGCAGATTCTGTTTGGCATTCTGCTCAGCACCATCAAGCAGATTCGTCAATCAGGCCTGGTACATGGCATCGCACCCTTTGGGATATTCCTTTTCCTGCTGAGTGCAGTGATTCTCGGTTCCCCGCAGTTGGGAGCGAACCCTGGAGTATTGGCAGATTATGCCATCTATACCATGTATGCTGGGTTGGTCATGATCTTCTTCTTCAACTCCCCGGGTAAAAACGTGATTATAAACATCCTCTCCGGAATCTGGAAGATGTATAATGTGGTAACCGGCTTCTTTGGAGATCTTTTGTCCTACATCAGGCTCTTTGCCTTGAGTGTTTCCAGTTCCATTTTGGGATTGGTGGTCAATTCCATGGGAGTGGGGATGCTCAAGATCCCCTATGTGGGCTGGTTAATCTTTTTTGTGTTTATGGTCTTTGGCCATTCGCTGAATCTGGCGCTGGGTGCACTGGGCGGATTTGTCCATCCTTTGCGTCTTACCTTTGTGGAGTTTTATAAAAACGCCGAGTTCACAGGACCCGGCCCTGAATATAAACCTTTTGGACGAAAAAATACTGTAAAATAAATGGAGGTTATATGCTAACCCTTAATTTAGCTATTGCGACAGCGAACAATTCTGCCTATTTCTTTGCCTGGCTGGGAGTGTTTTTCATGGTCGCTCTTGCCGGAATTGGCAGCGCAGTCGGAACCGTCATCGATGGAAGCGCCAGTGTGGCAGCCATGAAGAAACGGGAAGGAATATTTCCCAATTGTATGATCCTTTCCGCTTTACCCGGAACCCAGGGATTGTATGGTTTTGGAGCTTTCTTCATTCTGCAGCAACACATCAAACCAGGTATGTCCATGCCCCAGGCTTTTGCCATCCTGGGAGCTGGACTCATCGTGGGAATAGTTGGGTTGATCTCGGCTATCCAGCAGGGTAAGTTCGTTGCCAATGGTATCGAAA
>JAQUHL010000043.1 GCA_028683635.1 Candidatus Cloacimonadota bacterium | reverse complement strand
TATTCTTCCAGAGCTCTACATCTACTTGCCTGAGGGAATCGCCTTTGCAAATTATGCTCCTCCAGGCAGTGAAAGGCTGAGAGACGAATCTCTAAAGGTACTTGCCAACAAGAAAGTCATCATCTGGGAAAAGCATGGCATCCTGGCTTTTGGCAAAGATCTGGATGAAGCTTTTGATTATCTGGAGATAGTAAACAAGGTAGCCGGGATCTATTTGAAACTAAGATAAAAAAATAGGGGGCGGGGAGCCCCCATGTGTGTGTGTTGAGGTATGTGTTAGAAAATTATTACACGTATTCGTCGCAATGCCAGATCCCTCCACTGATATTTTTGAGCTGACATACATCTTTTTTCTGGCACTGAGCACATAAACCATACAAGGTCTCTTCCTCTTCCACATAGTCCAAGCCGAGGCTTGTAAAAGGAACAATCGGGATACTTTCCTCTCCGGGATCATAATCATCGCAATCAAAGACCAAACCATTTTCATGACTTATAACACACATAATCTTCCTCGAGCAGTAAGCGCATAGCCCGGATCTATTGAAGGACCTGTCCAGATACTCCCTGGCAACAAGGCTATCAATATCCACTTTCTTCATCGTAGTGCGTGCCTGCATTACATTTCTCCTTTGAATCCCGATTGGTTCTCCTGACTGTACATTGCAATAGCTGAGCCAAAGGCACACTATGGTTTTGTGATGTTTACGATACTTGTATATGTATGATGATTAGTTAGTTAGGGAAAATGAAGATGCCCCGGGATCCGCAATGATCCAATAACGATGTGGGTAATAATTACCCACTGTCCAGTTTCTACCCTACCCGCATCTCCTGTTCTGCAGGTAAACAGGCTATCATTATTAAGACCATTGAAAATGGGTTGTAGGGCGAAGCCCTGCTCCTTTTAGGGTGGTGGGCGGGAATAGATTTACAAAAATAAGCCTCACAACCAGCATATTTGGAAGTCTGTTTTTCGATAAATCGGGATGTGCAACGGTCTTGTATTTTTTGGTAGTTTCGGCCGGTTCTTTAATCTAAAAGTGCTTTTTTCAGGATTTGAGGATCAAGGCGAAAGGGAGAACCCTTCCCCTCGAAAAAATGGTGTTCTTTGATAGTATGGATGCTAAGAGCTGTCCACCGAACCGTGATCTGCTGCTTTCTATTCGTGAGAGTAGTTATCGTCTTTCGATAAATCCCCGGATGTCTGAAAGGACAGGGGAGCTTCCCCCGGACAATATTGGTTTCCACCTCATAGATCTCATCAATCAGCACGGGCAGATCATAGCTTTCAAAGGTCTTATCTGAGAAATACTGCATCCGCTCAGCAAGTTCTTCTGCGCTGATTCCCAGCATCTCAAGCACTTTTTCATCATCTGCGATGATCTCGTTCAGATTGCGGGTGTCAAAGCCCAAAAAGCCATTTAGTGTGATTACTCCAGGTTGCATCCTGGCCATGATTTGTTCTTCGGAGGGGGTAAGTTTCATGTCTGCATCCTTTCTTTAGCCAAAGCTGTCAAAATAGATCTTGGCTTGGGGAACGCCCAGTTCCACAAGAGCTTTTTGGACTGCTGCCAGCATTCCCGGGCTTCCGCACAAATAGGCTTCTGTGTTTTTGGGGTCTCTGATAGCTTCTGGAAAATAGGGCATAATATAGCCCAGTTTACCCTCCCAACCCTCTTCAGGACAGGGTTGAGAGACTACAGGTTCATACTTGAAATCCGGGAAGACCTTCTCAAAAGCCTTCATTTCATCAGTCAGATAGAGGTCTTTACAGGTACGGGCACCGAAGAAGTAAGTCATTTTACGCTTTGTTCCGACCACTTGCAGGTATTCCAGCATAGATTTGATTGGTGCCTTACCGGATCCTCCCGCCACAAAGATCATATCAGCCTCTGTATCCCTGATATAAAAATCTCCATAGGGTCCCGTAAGGAACACTTCATCCCCCACTTTGAGATGATTATGGACCCAGGTGGTACAGATACCTTCAGGTACCAAACGGATGATGAGTTGAATGAGGCCATTATCCTGTGGTTTGGAGGAAATCGAATAGGCACGGACGGCTTTCTGTTTGACTTTTCCATAGGGCTGGGACTCAAGCTGCACATATTGCCCAGCTTTGAAATCTATCCTCTGAGGATCAATCAATTGGAACGTGATCCCCTTGATATCATAGGTGTAATCAACAATATCAATAACCTTGGTGCGATAGCGACGGATATTGAAGATGGATTCCTCGATCTGAATTTCGATATCTCCCTTGACCTTCACCTGGCAGGACAAGCGAATCCCATCGCCAAGTTCTTTGGCAGATAAAAAGGGTTTTTCGGTAGGCAGGACAGGTCCGCCACCCGATGTTAGCTGGCATTTACAGGTACCGCAGCTACCCCTTCCTCCACAGGCAGAGGGCAGGAATATCTGCTGGTCTGATAGTGCGCCCAAGAGGCTGATGCCACCCTGAACCGAGACTTCCTTCTTCTTATTGATGGTAACTTTACAGATGCCGTAATCAGCAAGATACCGCTGGGCAATTACCAACACCAATGCCAGGAAAGTGGAGATCCCACAAGCGACAGCAATATCAATAAATATGCGTGAAATCATCTTCTTCCCTTTCTTTATTGCACATTGACAATCCCGGAGAAACCAATAAAGGCAAGGGCCATAATCCCAGTGATAATCAGGGCAATGCCTGCTCCCTGCAAGCCAAGGGGGACTAACTTTTCCTTCATCCTTTTTCTAATGCCGGCCAGCATCAGGATGGCCAGCAACCAGCCAATCCCACTTCCTGCTCCAAAGGCAACAGATTGCCCAAAGGAGTAGTTGCGGATCACCAGAAAGAGGCTGACGCCAAAGATGGCACAATTGACAGTGATCAGAGGCAAAAAGATGCCCAGTGTGTAATACAGGGCTGGTGCATATCTCTCAATTATGAGTTCCAAAAGCTGGACAAAGGCCGCAATAACAATAATAAAGACGATAAATTGCAGATATACCAGTCCAGCGGGAACCAGGATTTTGTGATACACAATCCAGTTCAATGCTGAAGTGGCAGTCAGCACAAAAAATACAGCCATTCCAAGTCCGAAGGAGGATTCCACTTCCTTGGATACGGATAGATAAGAACACATCCCCAGGAAATTGGTCAGCAGGATGTTACTGGTAAATATCGCCGCCCAAAACAGGACAAATGAACTGATTTCCATAGTCCTATGCCTTTACCTTGTAATACTTGTTGTTTATGATCCAGATAAACAGAGCCAAAATGAAAAAAGCGCTGGGTGCCATCACCATGATCGACCACTTGGTCCACCAGGAGCCAAGCACCTGAAATCCAAAGAAGGTGCCAAAGCCAAAGAGCTCGCGCACCGATGCTATGGCCAGTAGTACAAGAGTATAGCCTATCCCCGCACCCAATCCGTCTATGAAGGAATCAAGCGGATTGTTTTTGGCTGCGAAGGCTTCTGCTCTGCCCATCAGGATGCAATTGGTGATGATCAAACCCACATAGGGACCCAATTGTTTGCTGATCTGCGGCATATTTGCCTTCAGGAAGATATCGACGATGATCACATAAGAGCCGATTATCAGGGTCTGTACCATCATTCGAACACTTCGGGGAGTCCAGTTCCTGATAAGCGAGATGGTGAAATTTGCCAGAGCGACACTGAAGATCACTCCCAGGCCCATAATCAGACTATTCATCAACAGGTTCGTAACCGCCAGTGAGGAACAGATGCCCAGGATCTGTTTCCAGACCGAGTTTTCTCTGAAAGCGCTCACCAGAAAGATTTCTTTCTTGGTCATTCTTCCTCCCCGATGTTTAGCTCGAAGATCTGCCCCAGTTCATCTCTGATCATTTTCAAAACACTGCTGCTGGTAATGGTAGCTCCCGTAATCTGGCGGATTTCAACATCCCGGGAAGCCTCCTGATCTTCGGGGATAAGTACAAACTCCCTAATCTCGTCATTTTCATAGATCGTTCTGCCGCTAAACTGTTTTCGGAAGGCTGGTTCTTCGATCCGAGCACCCAGGCCTGGGGTTTCCATCTGCTTATATATGCTGAGGTTGAGTATCCTGGTGCCGCTGGGATCGATGGCAATCAAAGCTCGCATGGTACCCCAGAGACCGTTTCCCAGCACATCGAAGCAATAACCCAGCAGGATGCTGTCTGCCCGCACTTCATAGGCCTTGCGATCTGCAAGTGGAAGCTCAAGTTCCTGAACATAGCTCTTGAAATTATCTTCCAGCTTCTCTTTGGCCAGCAAAGCATCCTTCTTCAGGATACCCCGGGTTTCGATTTCATCTGCAAACAGACCCAGAAGTTGGAGTTGATATTCCTGACGTTCGTTTTGAATTATTTTTGCCTCAGAGAAGCGATACATCACTGCCAAAATGCCGATGAAGACCAGAGTGACAATCAACATGAAGAAAACTGGATAGCTATTGCTTTTCTCGTTCATGCTTTCTTCCCTTTGGGCTTGGTAAGGCTATCCAAACCATATTCTATGATCGGCATGAAAGCATTTGCCAGGAGCAAGGCAAACATAAAACCTTCCGCAAACAGCGAAAACTTTCTGATAAATACTGTGAGGAACCCAATCAGCAATCCATAAATCCAGATGCCATATTTGCCTTTCCCCTGCGAAACCGGATCCGTCGTCATATAGACAATCCCAAACATCGCTCCCCCACTCACCAGAAAGTAAAGCGGATTCTGCTGCGGGTAAAAAATGAGGTTAAAGATGAGCAAACTGAGGGTGGTGGATAGCATGGGCTGCCATTTGGCACTTTTGGTGAAGATCATGTATATGGCTGCCAGGAGGATGAGCAAGGCAGAAGTTTCCCCAATCGAGCCTGGGATGAAGCCCCAAAAAGCATCTTTGAAAGAATACACGAGTTCACTTTCCGTCCTGAACTGCCCCAGGATCGTAGCGGATGTGTGCCTGCCTGCCTCCGCAGTCCAGCGGATGAATCCACCCGGGAAATCAGCCAACAGATATGGTTTCAGCCAGCGAATGGTCATCTCCTGGGGAAATGATACATAGACGAAGGTCCTCCCCAGGATAGCAGGATTGAAGGGATTGGTGCCAAAACCTCCAAAGACCATCTTGCCAAAGGCAATAGCCACAATGGATCCCACTGCCGCTATCCAGAGTGGGATGGTAGGAGGCAGGGTCATTGCGACCAATGATCCTGTCACGAAGGCTGCCATGGAGACCTTGCCAGGTTTTTTCTTGTAAACGAAAAGATACTCCGTGAAATATGCAGCCAGGTTGCTAACTATCAGCACGGCCAGCACCCGCAGCCCAAAAAGATATATGCCCAGCAGCAAACTTGGCATCAGGGCATAGAGCACCCGGTTCATCACCGGCTGTTTCAAAATTCGTTCAAACATTGATTTCGCTCTTCCTCACTGCAATTTTCCACTGGCGATAGTATAAATTGGTTTGCATATTTGTCAAGTCATTCCCATTCGATAGTGGAAGGTGGTTTTGAACTAATGTCATAGACCACCCGGTTTATTCCCATAACTTCGTTGATGATTCTATTGGAAACTCTTTTCAGGAATTCGAAGGGCAGTTCTGTCCAATCGGCCGTCATTCCATCGAGGCTGTTCACTGCTCTTAAGGCACAAACTTTTTCATAAGTACGTTCGTCTCCCATCACACCCACGGAGCGAATGGGTAAAAGCACAGCAAAAGCCTGCCAGGTTTTGTGATACAATTCCCATTTGTAAAGCTCGGAGATAAAGATCTCATCCACTGCCTGGAGGAGGGATACATGCTCCCGGGTAACTTCTCCGATGATGCGTACTGCCAGTCCTGGACCTGGAAAGGGATGCCTGTTCACGAGGTTATCCGGAAGACCCAGTTCCTTACCCACGGCCCGTACTTCATCCTTGAATAGCTCTCTCAGGGGTTCGATCAGCATGAGCCTCATTTTCTGTGGCAACCCACCCACATTATGATGGGATTTTATGGTCGCCGAAGGTCCTTTGAAAGATGTGCTTTCGATCACATCCGGATACAAGGTTCCCTGAGCCAGAAAATCCACCTCGCCTATCTTCCGGGCTTCATTCTCGAAGACTTCAATAAATGTAGCCCCAATAATCTTGCGCTTCTGCTCAGGATTCTCCACTCCACTAAGCCTGCTAAGGAAGATATCCGCAGCGTCCACAAACTTGATCTCGAATCCCGGCAGGGAAGAAAACATTTCCTGTACCCGGTTGGCTTCCTGATAGCGCAGACAACCCGTATCCACAAAGATCGGGTAAAGCTGATTCCCAATTGCTTTGTAGAGTAATGCCGCTGCCACCGAGGAATCCACTCCCCCGCTCAAGCCCAGGATCACCTTGCCGTGACCCACCTTATGGCGGATCTTCTCGATGCTATCCGAAACAAAGCATCCTGCCGTCCAATCCGCTTTCAGCCCGGCCATTCCAAACAGGAAATTGCCAAAGATGTCCTTTCCGCAGGGACTGTTCACGACTTCCGGGTGGAATTGCATTGCCACGAAAGGTTTATCACAATGCGCAACCGCCGCATAGGGTGAATTGGAAGTGTGAGCAATAGAGATGAACTCATCGGATATTTGATCCACGGCGTCACCATGGCTCATCCAAACCTGTTCCCGCTCCTTCAGACCCTTGAACAGAGGATAAGAATTATCGAGCTCGAGGCTGGCATGGCCATATTCCTTTTTCAGGGTGGCACTAACCCGTCCCCCAAAGTGCTTGCTCATAAGTTGCATCCCATAACAAATCCCCATTATCGGAACTTCCAGCTGCCAGATGATCTCATCCGGTTTGGGAGCATCGGGCTGGTAAATACCAAAGGGGCTGCCGGAGAGCACAATCGCATCCGGTGCCAGAGATTTGATCCTGTCTGCTTTCAGATCATAGGGATGGATCTCACAATAGACATTTAGCGAACGAATCACTCTGGCAATCAACTGCGTGTATTGAGAACCAAAGTCCAGAATCAGTACGTAGCTATTTTTCATTTTCCTCACCTGATGAAGGGATTAATCTTCTTTTCAATGCCGATGCTGGTCTTGGGACCATGCCCTGGGAAGACGATTGTATCATCGTCCAGGACAAAGAGTTTGGTTTTGATGGATTGGTTTATCTGCTCAAAACTCCCTCCCGGGAAATCGGTTCTGCCGATGCTTTGCTCAAAAAGGGTATCCCCACTGATCAGATATTTATCGTGAAAAAGGCAAATGCAGCCAGGTGTATGCCCGGGAGTATGGATCACTTTGAAACTTAAGCCTCCCAGTATCAGTTCGTCACCATCTTCCAGCAGCAGATCTGCCGGCAGGGGAGGAAGCTGCATATCCAGAAAAGCGCTCAGATTCTTTTTATTATCAGTCAACATGATTGCATCGGCTTGATGGATAGCCAGAGTAGCCTGTGTGTGCTTTTTGAAGAAGCTGTTTCCGCCGATGTGATCCAAATGCCCGTGGGTATTGAGGATGTATCGCAGCTTCAGGGTTTCCACCTTCTTCAGCAGTTCCATAGATGGCGCAGAGGGATCGACCAGGATTGCCTCTTGCGAACTTTCCTCAATGATCAGATACGTATTGGTCCCAAATTCCGGAAGCAGATTGAATATCTCTATCTTTATCAAAGTGTCTCCTTGTCCTTGCTGATGATAGTATCATTGACCAGCTTGAATACCGCTTTTTCACACTCGATACTGGAGTCAAGCTCAAAACCATGCCCATAGTTAACAAGCGCTTTCCCTGGGGCTTTTTTGTTGTAATAGAGCAGCATGGAAGCAGCCTGCTGAATCAGGCTGCTGGGATATTCCTGTGCAATCAACAGACCCAGGGGACCAGGATAGACCCTGGACATCATCAATATCCCATGTTCATAGTGCGCTTCGATCTGGCCATTATCTTTTTCATCCCTGCCTATGATCAGCTTGGCCTGGGGATGCAATCTGAAATGACGGCCATAATTCAACAGGGTAAGCTGATAGCGGTCTTCAGGTGTATGCTGGAAATAATCATCCAGACGAAGGGCAAAATTGACATCCGTTAGCAGGCACCCACCCCCGGGATGGGGATAGTAGCTGATCCCCAGTTCCCTGGCAAGAAACATCTGGCGTTTTCTGCTCCTACCGTGAAAATCGAGCATCGTATCCGGTTCTATCCAAGCCTCCCGGATTGGCAGAGTGGGGGTCAGAAGCCTTTGGGAAAGAGGCCTGACCAACAGATCGGCAAAGCTGCTGGCTTTGCTTACGGCATTGATTCCATCCCTCATCTGAGATTTGGGCCTCTGCCCCAAAACCTCTCCGGAGATCAGAAAATCAGCCCCAAGCTCGCCCAGCATCAGGCCGGCAGTTTTGAACATCAGGGCATGGCAATCTATGCAGGGATTGTAGTTTTTTCCAAAACCATAACGCGGATTCTTGAGGAGGGCAAAGTGCTCTGCAGAAATATCCCGGACAATTAAGTCGAGACCATTTTTGGCTGCCGATTCACAAGCTTTGTCGGGAACCAGATAGGGAGCACGAAAAAAAACCGGTTGCACTTCAAACCCGAGCGACATCATATATCGGACGCTCAGGATGCTATCCAACCCTCCCGAAAACAAGGCTATGGCCTTATGCTTTCTGCTCATCTCGCCTCAAACTTGCAGGTAGGCTTCCCACCCAATACATCCCCTTGCTTAGATGGGATCTGTGAACTTTTCATAGCCATTGACACGGAGCAACAACCCTGCTTCGATGGCTTGCTTCAAGCTCCTGCAGGGCAGGTTTTGGGTCTCGATCTGTGCCCTGCTGATGGTTTTCAGATCAATGTTGTCCGGATCATGACTCTGCATTTTCCACATCATTTTTACATATAGTGAGTACCAACTCACTATTTTCAGATCGCTATTCTCATCTCTCAGCAAGGATAAATAGCTGCGGAAATTGCTTTTGTAAGCATCCGATGGTTTGAGTTTACCAAGTCTTTTAGCGATTGTTCGATATTCGCTATTCTGCTTTTGCATAGGCATTTGCGGGTGTTTGCGCATCAAATATCGTCCCAGTCTGGGATGATAGTAATAGATTCCTCCATCCAGTTTGCCGCTCAAACCGGCGATTCCTGCACTGAAACTTGCTTTCATGGATCTTCCTCCAATTTTAGTACTTCTTGGTTGAATAACAGATCTGGCTCGGAGAACGATTTATTTCTCCGCATTCCAGGTACCCTATTGACTTCTCTTCAATCTCTTAGTATCTTGGCTCAGGATGGTGCAATCCCGTCATCCCGTACCTTAGACCAATGTTTCCTGCCAGGTATTTACTGTCAATCTAAAGTTCATCTACCCTACATCAAGCGTTAACTCAAGTAGACTTGATATAGGCTTGATATAGGCTTGATGAAGAGTAGACTCCTGGAAGGGGTTAGGGATTAGGGGTCAAGTGGTTCAGTGGTTCAGTTCACCAGCAAGCACTTGAGCAGGTGAGTATTGAAACTTCGCACTATATGCGGAACAATGCATATTTGGACTTGACTACTTCACAGGCACCTGAAAAAGATGAGTCGAGTAGTTCTTAATGAAAGCGATTATTGAGGTTAATATGAATTATCGGATTGAGAGT
>JAQUHL010000042.1 GCA_028683635.1 Candidatus Cloacimonadota bacterium | reverse complement strand
GTGATGCGAACGTATAGCATACAAAGATTCGCTGCATAAGGGAGTAAAATTGAACGCCAAGACGTGTAAAGCAACACCATCAGCAAAAGGATTGTGTGATAGAATTGTAAAATAAGTTTGTAAGAATAAAACAACGATTGGCAATGTATTCCATGGAACACCAGGGAGTGTTTATAACTATGAAAAAGGTGCTTTGGATATCGTTACTGCTGGTTTTTAGTACCTGGCTGAGTGCTTTTTCGGGCAGTGGTTTTGACTATAAATCTGCCTGGAAGAGAGTACAACAACTTCAATTTGAGGGTTTACCTGCTTCGATGTCTGTGGTTTTGGATTCGATCTATCAAGCTGCGGAATATGACAACAAGACTGATCAGCAGATCAATGCTTTGATAAACCAGCTCGCAATTATCGAAAGAATCGATGGCTTTAGAGCCACAAGATCGATCAAAAAAGTTCAGGATCAGGTTAAGAAGGCAAGTTTCCCCGCCACAGCGATCATGCACAGCATGCTTGGGCAGTTATACTGGGATTATTACGCAAAAAACCGTCAGCGCTTTCAGAAGAGGACTCTAAGGCAGGATTTTGATCGTGATGACCTTGCCACCTGGGATCTAAAAACCCTTCACAGGGAGGCTATCAGTGAGTTCCGGCTATCTCTGGAGAGAAGTAGTGATTTGAAGCAACTGAAGTTAAGTGACTTTTCGGAGCTGTGGCGTTACGGAGGAAAAGAGGAAATAGCTCTTCGCCCCACCTTGTATGACTTTTTAGCACACAGAGCGCTGGATTTCTATCGTTGTGATGAAGCCAGCCTCACAATTCCCAAAGAGCGATTCAGTCTAAAGGATCCCAGATACTTCGATCCTGCTGAAACATTCATGAATATGAAGATCTCTACTACAGATACTCTATCCCTGAAATACCAGGCTATTTTGATATTTTTGGATCT
Source organism: Candidatus Cloacimonadota bacterium (assembly GCA_028683635.1). GTDB lineage: Bacteria > Cloacimonadota > Cloacimonadia > Cloacimonadales > Cloacimonadaceae > JAQUHL01. The sequence goes on along the minus strand of JAQUHL010000042.1, from coordinate 8,723 downwards.
GATCAGATTTCACAGCCAGGATGAAGATCCGGCACCGCTGGTTGAGGTTGATCTCCAAAGGTTGGAATTTGTGAATATATACAGCGGCCTGAATGATGGCGATGTTCTGTATGAGGAATCTCTTCGTAAACTCAGAAAGAAGTATGAAGGACAAGAAGTTTGGGCACTTGCTACTTTCAAACTTGCCCTCTTCGTCCAAAAAATGGGAAATCGCTACCGGGGAGAGACCGCTGAGGATTACAGATGGTACTATGAAATTGCGGATAAACTTGCCAGGGAAGGCAACGTTGCATTTCCCGAAAGCTTTGGAGGGAAATCCTGCAGTGCTTTATCACGAAACATCAGATTACCGGCTATGAGGTTAAATGCGGAATCTCATATTGTACCGGATACTCCATTTTTGGTTCATCTTAGTGTACAAAATATCCGGCAGGTGAGGATACATATATACCGGATGCCTTATCCTGCCCTCACGAGCAGGGATGTTCGACTACAGATATGGCAGGCAAGAATCGAAGAAATTAACAAAAAGTTCGAGACTGATCCATTCTGGGGAAAGACCTTCAGTATCGCAGATGAAGAAGACTTCCGTACACAATTTTATGAATTACCTGTCGATCCCTTGCCTGCAGGACGATATCTGGTGATAGCTTCGGACTTCAACAGAATAAAACAAACTGCCATAATCAATTGCACCGATATTTATTACACGGAGCCTGAAAGCTGGAACGGGATAATGAGGGTTACCAGCAGGAAAACAGGCTTACCACTCACCGGTGCTGAAGCTCAAGTCCACTATACCGAAGCCCGTGACGACGCTGGAAACAGAAAATCCGTTTTGAAAGGTACGGCTTTAGTGGATTCTAATGGCTTCGTGGACATCAAGATGGATAATCTGAACTGGAGGCACAAATTGATATTTACCAATGGTGCAGACACTCTGATGACGACCAGAAGCATTGATATACAAAATAGATTGAATATCGAGGGATACAGAGAGAGATTCCTGCTCTTTACAGACAGGGCGATCTACCGTCCCGGTCAAACAGTGTATCTGAAAGGGGTGTTTTTCTCCACAAAGGCAAGCAAGGAAACCGGACTTTTAAGCAATAGAAAAATTACGGCAAAACTGGAAGATACCAAATACAAGGTTATCACCCAAAAAAACCTCGTGACCAATGAGTACGGTACATTCAACTGCAGTTTCACACTTCCGCTGAATGCTCAATCTGGTACATTTTATGTTTCTGCAATTAATAGATCATATGGCAGTGTGTCCATTGAAGTGGAAGAATATAAACGTCCCACCTTCGAGGTAAAACTGGATGATCCAGAAGATTCATATCGTCTGCACCAAAATGTTTCTCTGAATGGTACTGCATTGACCTATGCCGGCTTTCCTGTGGATAACGCAATGGTGAGCTACAGGGTGGCAAGGCAGGTTAAGTATCCCTTCTGGCGGTGGTGGTGGGGTGAATTGCCAGCCCCTGATGAACTTGATATAGATTTCGGAACAACAAAAACGGATTCAGAAGGAAGGTTTTCACTTAGTTTTGATGCCATTGCCGACAGGGAACTCAATTCCAGGCACAACCCTTATTTCATTTTCGTTGTACATGTGGATGTGACGGACATTGGCGGAGAAACCAGAAGTGGAAAACTTGAACTCAAAGCAGGATACAGGGAACTTATTCTTGATGCAGAGATCGAAGCGCAGGTAGATATTCAGAAAAAGGAACTTAGTTTGCCAATAATAGCCACAAACTTGAGCGGCAAAAATATACCGATCAAAGGAAAAGCCACTATCTACAAGCTACAGGATCCCGGACATATTATCAGAAAAAAGCTTTGGACAGCACCTTCACGCTTCCAGCTTTCCCGCAAGGAATATCAGGCACTGTTTCCTGATGATGCTTATGGCAGGGAAAGCGATATTAGCACCTGGCAAAAAAATAAAGAGGTCTGGAGCATGGAGTTTTCGCTTCCAGGCAAGGATAACTTACAGGTCAAAAATCTAAAAGATCTGAAGCCTGGAGCTTATCTGATTGAGCTGAGAGCTATCCACAAGGGTCAGGATGTTATCGAGCAGCGCTATTTCACATTGTTTGATTCGCAGAGCTCCAAGCTTCCATATCCCCAGGCGGAATGGTTTGTGCCCATCAAAACTGAGTGTCAACCCGGCGAAGAAGCAGTAATCATTCTGGGCAGTAGCTACAAAAATGTATCCTTGCTGTATGAAGTGGAAAAAAACCACCAGATTGTGGAGAGGAGACTTCTCACTCTTAATGGTGAACAAAAGAGATTTGTAATACCGGTTAGCGAGAGTGACAGGCCAGGATTTTGGATATACTTTTCATACATCTACAACAACAGGGCTTATCTATACAGCCAGGAAATCAGGGTGCCCTGGACGAATAAAGAGATCGATTTTGAATATCTTAGCTTCCGGGATAAACTCCTGCCAGGCGATACTGAGGAATGGAGATTAAAACTTAAAGACAGAAGTGGGGGCAAGGTTAGTGCAGAGCTCTTGGCATCGATGTATGATGCTTCTCTGGATGCTTTCAAGACAGCAGATTGGAATATTTCAATCTATGGCAGGATGGGAAGGTCGCATAACTGGTTGGACAGAAGTCTTGTAAATACAATTGCATTTTTCCATCGCGACAGATACGAGGCACAACCTTATCCACAACGCATTTTCCCAAGTCTTTACTGGAACCAGTTATATATTCAACCTTATAATCACATAAGACAATATAAATCCAGCTATGAGCTTGATGATGGCGTGCGTTTCAATGCATCAACAACAATCATGGATAAAGGACTTGTGGGATCCAGCACGACGCAGTACAACTCTGAGCTTTTCGATGACTCACCTCAGAGTTCCCAGAAAATACAGATCAGGAGCAATTTTGCAGAGACCGCGTTCTTTTATCCGGAATTGCGAACTGATGAAAAGGGCGAAGTAAGCTTCTCCTTCCAGATTCCAGATTCTCTTACCCGCTGGAAATTCAGAGCCATGGCAATAAGCCAGGATATGAAAATTGGTTACACTGAAGCTATCGCAGTGACTCAAAAACCACTGATGGTGATACCGAATTCGCCACGCTTTCTCAAGGAAGGAGATCGCATAGTATTTCCGGTAAGGGTTAGCTCTCTGGATGAAAAGGAACTTGCCGGGTTCTGTAAACTCGAGTTGTTCGATGCTCTGAATGGTAAACTGCTTAATGTAGATTTTGGCTTGGAGCAAAATAAACAAACCTTTAAAATCAAAAAGGGAGAAAGTGTAAATCTCAATTGGGAGATTGATGTACCTTCGGGAATTGTTGCTGTCTCATATAGAGTTACTACCACCACAGGAAATTTCTCCGATGCGGAAGAAAACACTCTGCCTGTTCTTTCCAATCGCATGCTGGTGACAGAAAGCCTGCCTCTGCCGGTGAGTGGCAAAAGCAATAAGTCTTTCATCTTTGAGAAATTCAGGGATATGGCAGATTCTCAAAGCTTGAAGCATCATCGCTTAACTTTGGAATTCACATCAAATCCTTCCTGGTATGCCATTCAGGCACTGCCCTATCTGATGGAATCTACAAACGAGAGCATTGAACAAATGTTTTCCCGTTTCTATGCCCACAGCCTGGCATCACACATTGCCAAGTCAAATCCGAAGCTCAGACAAACTTTTGATGCCTGGAAGATGAGGGAAGGAAGCACAGCGCTACTATCCAACCTGGAAAAGAATCAGGAACTGAAAAGTGTCCTCCTCCAGGAAACACCCTGGTCGCAAGATGCAGAAAACGAGGCCGAGAACAAGCGACGTCTGGGGCTGCTCTTCGATCAGGAAAAACTTGATGTGCAGAGCAAACTCGGGATAAGTAAACTGATGGCATATCAAAGCACATCTGGTGGATGGCCATGGTTCCAGGGCATGGGAGAATCCCGTTGGGTAACACAATATATCGTTGAAGGTTTCGGACACCTCAGACAGAGCGGGGTTACAGGGTTCGGATACAGCGGGGAAGATTATTACATGCTCGCAAGGGCCATGGAATTCATGGATAAAAAAATGAATGAGGTTTATGAAAGGATCAAAAAGGAAGAAAAACTCAAGGATCCAAACCTCGGGTATCTGGAGCTTCAATATCTTTATGCAAGATCTTTCTTTAAAGACTACAAGATTCAACCTCACTATCTGGAAGCTTATGACTACTTCCTGGATCAAGCCCGGAAATATTGGTTAAGCAGCAGCCTGTATGGTCAGGGTCTGATCGCTTTGATTCTTCACAGGGCAGGTGATGGAACTGCTTCAGCCCGAATTCTTGCCTCGCTAAAGGAACATTCGGTATCCAATGAAGAACTTGGTATGTGGTGGGAAAGTAATACACGCGGTTGGTTTTGGCATGAAGCGCCGATCCAGACTCAAGCGCTGCTGATTGAAACTTTCAGTGAAGCCGGCAAGGATGACAAGGCTGTCAATGCCATGAAGACCTGGCTCTTGAAACAGAAGCAAACTACAAATTGGAAGACAACGATTGCGACAGTTCAGGCATGTAATGCCCTTCTACTCAAGGGTACAAACTGGCTTGCTTCCGGTTCGACGACAAAGGTCAGAATCGGTGGAAAGCTATTTGATTATTATCAAGCAAGTGGTTCAGCCCCTGAAGCTGGAACAGGATATTTCAAACATGCCTGGACTGCAGATCAGATAACACCTTCGTTGGCGGAAGTTAGTATTAGCAATCCTAATCCCGCTCCGGTCTGGGGATCGCTTTACTGGCAATACTTTGAAAATATGGACAAGATAAGTCCAGCCCAAACTCCCCTGAGTTTGAAAAAGGGACTTTTTGTCGAGAAAAACACCTCTTCTGGTAGGATACTTGTGCCCATAAGCAAAGATTCGCCAGTAAGGGTCGGCGACAAAGTGATCGTCCGGATTGAGCTTCGTAGTGACCGTGACATGGAGTACCTGCACTTGAAGGATATGAGAGGAGCAGGCCTGGAACCGGTAAACGTCCTTTCCGGAGTTAGGTGGCAGGATGGCGTGAGATATTATGAAAGCACTATGGATACTTCGACGAACTTCTTTATTGAGTATTTAAGTAAGGGGACATATGTTTTCGAATACCCTCTGAGAGCGAGCCTGGCAGGTAACTTCAGCAATGGAATTGCTACAATCCAGTGTATGTATGCCCCGGAATTCACTGCTCATAGCGAAGGGATAAAACTAATGATCGAACGCTGAGTTATGAGTTCCAGGATAAGCAGTCCACCTGCAATAATATTCAAAGCTTATCGAGTGTCAACCAGGCATGAAGGAGCAAATATCCACCGCCACGAATCGGGATAGTTCTACTTTGACCTGCTATGTGGAACCGCTCTTTCAGGGAAAACAGTTGAAGAAAGAACGGAAAAAATGCTAAAAAGCGGTACCTGTGCCCCATTCGGTCGGATAGTCTATGACCAGAGGCGCAAGTGCTTCAAAAAAGTCTCGGCCTTAAGTTTTTTCTTCTGGACTCCCGGTCGGAACCGGGAATGAAGAGAATTTATCATCTCAAACCTCCCCAAACAAAGCTCTTGACGGAATTGCACCTTACAAATTGAAGAAAACAAGCACGCTTGATGCAAAAGACCTGCCCCGCCGGATGGATTGTGTGATCCTAACCGGGGTGCGGGCACAGAGCACAAGCCTATGCCTGAAATTGAATATGTTATCTCAGCAGGAGAATTGCTTATAATGAGAACTACCATCCTCGTTGTCACTCTGATTTTACTCAGCCTTGCCCTCAGTGCAATGGAACCCCAAAAGGGAGAACGCCCCTTCATCGATATCTACCAGGTTCCGGATTCTGCCATCGAAACCGGCCGGATCAAGATCAAGCTTGATGCCAAACTATTGAGCTATGTCCAATCCCTTCCGATCGTGGAAGGAAAACTCACCAGCTTTGGGTTGCCTGCCTTGGATGACCTGAACCAGCTCTACAAGATCAAAGAAATCACTCAGCTTTTCTATAGCCCTGCCCTCAGCAAGAGCTTTTCCTGGAGGCACAGCGAGTGGGGATTCCCGCTTTGGTTTGAGCTTCGTTTTGAGCCCACCGCTTCGCTTCGTGATATGGTGATGGCCTACCGGGAACTGAAGGACCTCGTTCAATGGGCCGAGCCCGAATACAAAAAACGCCTGGTTGCCGACAACGCCAGTGCCATTCGTCTTGATCCCAATGATCAATCCCGCTGGTCATCCAACGACCCGATGCTAAGCAATCAATGGCACTACAACAATACCGGCCAGAACAGCGGCACTCCCGGAGCCGATATCAGGCTCTTCAATGCCTGGGATATTGAGAAGGGCAATACTTCCGTGATCGTCGCCATCATTGATGGCGGAATCCAGATTACCCATCCTGACCTGGCCGCCAACATCTGGTCGGGAGTGGGATACAATTTTGTATACAACTCTTCCACAATTGTAGCCCATGACCATGGTACCCACGTCTCCGGAACAGTGGCAGCAGTGACCAACAACTCTGTGGGCGTTGCGGGTGTGGCAGGCGGGAACGGAACTCAGGCAGGTGTACGCTTGATGTCCTGCCAGGTATTTACTGACACCAATAGTGATGGGTTTCACCTCGCTCCTGTCTATGCTGCCGATAATGGTGCAGCCATCTCTCAAAATAGCTGGGGCTATACAAGTGTGGGAGTATATGATCAGAATGTGCTTGATGCCATAGACTATTTCAATACCCACGGCGGTGGAACTGTAATGAACGGAGGAATCACGATCTTTGCCGCCGGAAACGATGGCAGCGAAGGCTTGTGGTATCCGGGCTGCTACAACGGAGCCTTTTCTGTGGCGGGCACCACCAATCAGGATACCAAAGCTTATTACTCGAACTATGGCACCTGGGTGGATGTTTCAGCTCCGGGTGGCGAAACCATCAGCGTTTCGGCGCGCGGAGTCCTCAGCACTCTCACAGGAGGCACCTATGGCTACTACCAGGGAACCTCCATGGCCTGCCCCCACGTATCAGGAATCGCAGCTTTGGCTCTTTCCTACACCTCCCGCAATGGAACCACCATCTCCAATACCCAGCTTGCCAATGCCCTGTTGGCGGGAACGGACGATCATTATGCCCAAAATTCTGCTTACCTTGGCAAGCTCGGAACCGGCAGGATGAATACCGTATCCGTATTGAACGCTTTCACCCCGGGTATGCCCAGTTGCCAGATCACTGCTCCAGCCACCGGTGGCATCTATGACGTTGGAACTCAGATCGCTATCAGCGTCTCGGCCAGTGATTCCGATGGAAGCATCAGCCGGGTGGAGTTTTTTCTCAATGATGTCTCAACCCCGGCTTATACTGATAACTCCTTCCCATATGGATGGACTTGGAACACCAGCGGATTATCCACAGGTTCCTATGCCATCACTGCCAAAGCCTTCGATAATGATGGCAACCAGGCTTCGGACCAGATCAGCCTTGGCCTGCTCGGCATTGCCGACGAGGGTTTTGAAAGCGGAAACTTCAGTGCTTACAACTGGACTCACTCCGGATCCCAATCCTGGGTTGTTCAGAGTGCGCAAAGCTATGCCGGGCAATATGCTGCCAAATCAGGCACGATTAACCACAACCAGCAATCCTCCCTTTCTGTCAGCCTCCAGATCAGCAGCCCCGGAAACATCAGCTTCTTCAAGAAAGTCTCTTCGGAATCTGGATACGACTTCCTGATGTTTTACATCGATGGAGTTGAAATGGGATCCTGGTCCGGGGTGGTGGATTGGGCTTTCCATTCCTATGCAGTAAGCTCCGGCTATCGGACCTTCACCTGGACCTACACCAAGGATGTCTCGCTATCTTCAAACTCGGATTGTGCCTGGCTGGATCATATCTCCTTCCCGTCGCACAGCCAGTATTATGCTCCTCCCCTTGCTTTCACCGCCACTCCCGGAAACCAGATGGTAACCCTATCCTGGCAGGCTCCTGAATCAGGAGCGCCCACCGGATACAAGATTTTCAAAAATGGTAGCCTGCTCAGCACTATCAGCACCACCTCCTATTTAGACCAGGCTGTAAGCAACGGAACCACATATAGTTACTATGTGAAGGCAGTTTATGCTTCAGGAGAATCTGAAGCCACCCAAACCGTCTATGCCACCCCCCAGGAAGTGAGTTTGGTGGATGTGATCCTGGGCTCTGGCACATCAACGACTGGAACCCAGGATGGCTCACCTGTCAATGTATATTACAAAAGCCTGCACGGACAGGCGATCTATACCGCTGCAGAACTCAACGCCGCGGGAGTATATGGCCCCATCAATATCACCGCCCTGGGTTTCTTCGTGGTAAGTGCTCCCATCTATGCGCTTCCCAATTTCGTGATCAGATTGAAGCATTGCTCTGATACCAATGTGCTGTCCTGGCAATCCGAAACTGGCCTGGTAACCGTCTATTCCAGTGCCTCATTCTCCCCCCAAACCGGAAGCTACCAGATGCTGCAGTTCAGCACTCCCTTCACCTGGAATGGGGTGGATAACCTGGTGGTGGATACAGGATTTGGCTTGCTTACCAATTACAGCTCGAGCGGAACCATCCGCTATACCTCTGTAAGCAATGGTTACCGCTTTATCAGAGACGACAATTCCAATATGACTTCCACCTTCACAGGCGGTAGCATCAGCAGTTACAGACCCAATATCAAGTTTAACCTGGAATCCATTCCCACTG
>JAQUHL010000041.1 GCA_028683635.1 Candidatus Cloacimonadota bacterium | reverse complement strand
AGAGGAGTTTGTCAAATTGCTGAGCAGAGCTGGAATCATCAAAATAAGCCAGGATATTGATTTCCTCTGAAGTCTGAATCTCCACTCCCCATGTGAAGGCTATTCCCCATTTATGGGCAACAATTTCATAGGCGGGGCAATTGGCCAGGCTGTTATGATCTGTAATGGCAATCCAATCCAGTTTCATATCTTTGGCTCTTTTCATCAGAGCCTGGGGAGCCATCTCCAATCCCCCGCAGGGTGAAAGCACAGAGTGGATATGAAGATCAGCCCGATACCAGCGCATGGTTCATGCATTCCATGTTATAGCCGGTTACCAAACCGGAATCATTTGTGAAGCGCTTGATACAATATGCCGGAAAGCTCAAAGACGGATTTGGGACTTAGCACCAGGCATATTTCTTCTTCGATGGCCTTATCTATGACTGCTGGATCCGGAGCACTGCCTTTAGCAAAGACAATGGCTTCAACACCAGTCATGGACGAAACTGCGATTACATTAAGATGCTTCATAATCGTGATCCAGGCTTGTCCAGGTTTGGCACTGCCCATAACGTCACTCAGCATGTCCGAAACATAGGCATCTTTGATTTCAATTTGGGTAGGATCCAATTGTGGAGTGAGATTCGTTCCGTCAATCAGGGCGAGATAATCAGAGAGCATTATCATGATCTTTCCTCTGTTTTTAATTTTTTGCATACAAAAATCATATTCGACCGATTCCATAATATGTGAAGCCGAGTTCACGCACTTGAGCCGGATTGTATTGGTTCCTGCCATCGAAAATAACAGGATGCTTTAGAAGCTCTTTCATCAGCTTGAAATCCGGATAGCGGAACTGATGCCATTCTGTAATCAAAAGCAGGGCGTCGGAACCTTCCAGAGCTTCGTATTCATTTTTGGAGTAGCTGATGGCAGGGTTATCCCCGAACCGGCGTCTTGCTTCAGCCATGGCAACTGGATCAAAGACGTTGACCCTTGCTCCCAGGGAGAGTAATTCCTCGATTACTACGATAGAGGGTGCTTCCCTCATGTCATCAGTTTGAGGTTTGAAGGCCAGACCCCAAATGGCAAATAATTTATCCTGCAAGGTTTTGCCATAGTGAGATACCACCTTGGTTACCAATACTCGTTTTTGAGATTCATTTACCGCTTCCACTGCATTCATTACCAGAGGTTCGAGACCTGCCTTTTTGGCCATGTGGATCAGAGCTTTCACATCCTTGGGGAAACAGCTTCCCCCATATCCTACTCCAGGATAGATAAATTTGTAGCCAATTCTGGTATCCGAGCCAATTCCATTGCGAACCTCGGAAACATCAGCCTCCAGGGCTTCGCACAGTCTGGAAATTTCGTTCATGAAGGAGATCTTGGTGGCAAGCATGGCATTGGCTGCATATTTGGTCATTTCCGCAGAACGTATGGACATCAGAATCACGCGATCACTGGTGCGGTTGAAAGGTGCATACAGAACTTTCATCAGTTCGCCAACCCTTACGTTGTCCACTCCCACGACTACCCGATCTGGTTTCATGAAGTCTTCTATGGCGGCACCTTCTTTCAAAAATTCCGGGTTTGAAACCACGTCAAACTCATATTCAAGATTCTGTTGAGAGAGAATATGTGAGATTTCCTTCTTAACCAGATCCGCTGTACCAACCGGAACAGTTGATTTATCCACAATAATCTTGTATTCATTCATGTATCTGGCAATATCGTGTGCCACACCGAGCACATACTTGAGATCTGCAGATCCATCTTCATCCGGAGGAGTTCCAACCGCTATAAAGAGGAGCAGGGATTTTTCCACAGCGTCTTTCAGATCTGTACTGAAGATAAGTCTACCTTCAGCTGCGTTTCTCTTTACCATTTCTTCCAAGCCAGGTTCATAAATGGGGATCTTCCCGTTTTGGAGCAGGGAAATCTTGTTTGCGTCGTTGTCCACACAGATGACCCGGTTCCCCATTTCTGCAAAACAGGTCCCTGTTACCAGGCCGACATATCCAGTTCCAATCACTGCTATATTCATTCTTATCCCCTTGTTTTGAAAAACTCGATGGTCTCGCTGATACCCTGAGCGAGAGAGTAATCAGGTTTCCAGCCCAGTACCTTCTTGGCTTTTTCATAATTGATCAGAGAACGGTGTAAATCCCCTTCCCTGGCTGGACCAAAGGTAGGATTCAGGTTGCTTCGTAATTGCCCCTTTATCTCATTATAAAGGCCGAGGGTGGTAGTCTCGATGCAAGTTCCGATATTTACTGCTTCCAGATCTGCCAGGCTAAGGGCCAGAACATTTGCCTTAACAACATCCTTCACATAGACGTAATCTCGGATCATCCCCTCAGGTTCTCCCGGATAGACATATAAGTTTGGAGCTTTACCTGCCAGAAGAGATTCCACAAAGATCGATACAACTCCAGCTTCACCATGGGATACCTGTCTTGGACCGAAAACATTGGCATATCTCAGAACAGTATAGTTCAAGCCATATTGGTGATGGTAGAAATAGAGATAGCTCTCCCCCACCATCTTATTTATGGCATAAACCGATAGTGGCTTGGGTTGGTAGTTTTCGGTGGTGGGGTATTCGTCTGCTTCGCCGTAAATTGCTCCGCCAGAGGAAATAAAAATCACTTTCCTTACCTTTTGCTGAACACAATTTTGCAGAATCCGGATCAGGCCTTTGACGTTAATTTCAGCATCAAGAAGCGGGTCTTTCACCGAGAGCGGCACACTGATCTGAGCAGCGTGATGGTTCACCACTTCCGGTTTTTCACTTTCAAAGATCTCGTCCAATTCAGCGGAACAGATATCTGCTTCGAAGAACCTGGCACGAGGATTGAGATTATGCCGATACCCGGTGGAAAGGTTATCAACTATCACTACTTCATGCCCGGCATTCAGATAGGCATCAGCGACGTGGGAAGCGATAAAACCGGCTGCTCCCGTAATGAGAATTTTCATGTTTTTACCTTATAACTCAATTCTTTTCAGTATCAACCACTACATAATCCCCAATGATTTTTACATCCGTGGGATTAACTTTTACCATCACTGCCTGGCGCAGGATTTCTACCTGCAGTCGTACTTCACTAAGCTTGGTATGATCTTCCACGACTCCCTTAACCCCGGCAAGCGGACCACTTATGATTTCCACTTCGAGTCCCTTTGAGAGCCAGAGAACATTGGTCATCTCGACCTTTTTCTCTGTACCCTTGTAGATGAACTTCAGCTCTTTCAACAGTTCTTTTGGATAGCGAACCTGGATAAATCTGGCACAATAGCCAGAGATCTGAAGTGTGTCCCGACCCTTTTGATCGATTTTGCTGAATAAGTATCCGGGGAACATCGGTTTGGTAAAAACCACCTTCCTGTACTGATATTTGTGGGTGGTTTCGATCTGGGGCAGATAGTAGTTCAATCCATTGCGGAGGGCATATTCTGCCAAAGCCTTTTCACAGCGGGATTTGGTCTTGATCACAAACCATTGAAAGTTACCTTCAGGAAGCTCAAGATCCCCATTTATAATGTGGATAATTTTGGGTTTATGAGTTGCCATATTCAGAATATTACATGCGTTCTATATTGGAAAGATTAATATCTTTGCAGGCGTTTCTAGTATCGAGAATCGCCACTTTACTTTCTGCAATCTTGCGATAATCAATGTTGCTGTGATCTGTAATCACTACAATGAGGTCGTACTTTTTCAGATTTCCAAGGGGGACTGTTCTATAGGTTTTACCATTTCTTTCGTGGTGAAATTCATCCACGTAAGGATCGTGAATTTCAAAATCCGCTTGGCAGGATTCCAATTGGTAAATGATGCCCTCAATTGGGCTTTCCCGCATATCTTGGATATCCTTTTTATAGGCTGCGCCGAGTAAAAGGATTTTGGCTCTGGATATGGCTACTCCCTTGGTATTTAAAATTTTCATGGCTCGTTGCACTACATATTCCGGCATAGCAATGTTGATCTCTCCTGCCAATTCAATGAGCCGGGTATGGAAATCAAATTCCCTGGCTTTCCAGGTAAGGTAAAATGGATCGATGGGGATGCAATGACCTCCAACTCCGGGTCCTGGATAAAAAGCCATGAAACCATAGGGCTTTGTTTTAGCAGCGTCAATGACTTCCCAAATGCTGATTCCCATGCGCTCGCAGAGGACGGTCATTTCGTTGGCAAGAGCGATGTTTATGTTACGAAAGGTATTTTCGTAGATTTTTTCCATCTCTGCCACTTCAGGAGAGGATACCAAATGAACCTGCGCATCAAGAATACTTTCATAGAGCACTTTGGCTATTTCATTGCATTTTGTTGTAATCCCCCCCACGACTTTTGGGGTATTATGAGTTTTGTAAGTTTCATTGCCCGGATCAACCCGCTCGGGAGAGAAGGCTACAAAAACGCTTTCGCCAACTTTTAACCCTGCCTTTTCCAATTCGGGAACAATGATTTCTCTGGTGGTGCCTGGATAGGTTGTACTCTCCAATACTACCAGAGTACCATCGTTCAGATGGGGAGCCATCGCCTGAGTTGCCTTTTCAATAAAGGTGGTATCAGGCTGATGATAGCGATCAAGGGGAGTGGGAACCGCTATCATGACAACATGTACATCTTTCATCCGGCTGTAATCAGAGGTAGCTATCAGCCTGCCTTCTTTTACCACTCTGGCAAGATCTTCATCCTCAACATCACCAATGTAATTTTCCCCTGCGTTCACGTGTTCGATTGCAAACTTACTAACCTCAAAACCGACAACTGAAAAGCCTTTTTTTGCCACTGTAACTGCCATGGGCAATCCAACATAACCTAAGCCAACTACTCCGATTTTGATACTTTTGTCCTTGATTTTGTCTGTTAAAGACATATAATCTCCACAATTGAGCTTTTAATATCTATAATGATCTGGTTTATAAGGTCCTTCGACTGGAACGCTAAGATAATGTGCCTGACGCTCACTCAGATGAGTCAGTTTAACTCCCAGCTTTTCCAAATGCAGCCTTGCCACTTCTTCATCGAGTATTTTTGGCAATGTGTAAACACCAGTGACATGCTTGTTCTGCCAGAGGTCAATTTGGGCCAGCACCTGATTGGTGAAAGAGCAACTCATCACAAAGGATGGGTGACCTGTGGCGTTTCCAAGATTAACCAGCCTGCCCTCGGATAGGAGGATAATTGATTTTTCATTGGGAAGGTCAATCCTATCCACCTGGGGTTTGATATTGACCTTTTGTACTCCCTCGAGAGCATAAAGTTTATCCACTTGGATTTCATTGTCGAAATGGCCGATGTTACATACAATTGCCTGGTTTTTCATCTTCACCATATGATCAACCCGGATCACATCACAGTTTCCTGTAGCCGTGACGAAGATATCTCCTTTGTCGATTACATCGTCGAGAAGGCTCACTTCAAAACCTTCCATAGCAGCCTGCAGTGCGCAGATGGGATCGATTTCGGTAACTATCACTCGTGCCCCGAAGCCTCTCATCGATTGGGCACAACCTTTGCCCACATCGCCATATCCGCAGACAACCACAACTTTTCCGGCCACCATTACATCGGTCCCTCTTTTGATCCCATCAGCAAGTGATTCACGGCATCCATAGAGATTGTCAAACTTGGATTTGGTAACAGAATCGTTTACATTGATGGCAGGAAAGAGCAGTTCTCCTCTTTCCAGCATTTGGTACAGTCTGTTTACCCCGGTGGTGGTTTCTTCGCTTACCCCATGAAGGTTCTGTGCGATCTTGTGCCATTTGAGCGGGTTTTTCTTAAGGTCTTTGATGAGAATATTTTGGATTATGGCAGCTTCTCTTTCATGTGCAGTATTCTGGGGAATTGTTCCGTTTGCCTGATACTCCTTTTCGAGGCGGTATCCTTCATGTATCATCAGAGTTGCATCTCCCCCATCATCGACGATTAGATGAGGACCACTTTCATCTGGCCAGGATAGGGCTGCGTGGGTACATTGCCAGTATTCTTCCAGGCTCTCGCCCTTCCAGGCAAAAACCGGAATACCTCTTTTAGCAATTGCTGCAGCAGCATGATCCTGAGTGGAAAAGATGTTGCAGCTTGCCCAGCGAACCTTGGCACCGAGCTCGACAAGGGTCTCGATCAGAACCGCTGTCTGGATCGTCATATGCAGGCTTCCGGTAATGAGAGCCCCATTGAGGGGCTTCTCATGACCATATTTTTCACGCAGGGCGATCAAGCCCGGCATTTCTATTTCGGCAATTTCGATTTCTTTTCTGCCATATTCAGCAAGATTAAGATCGGCTATTTGGTATTCCATAACAACCCCTCTGTTGAGTTATCTTCTGTTGGAGTCTCTTCTTCCACTGAAACGGTTACCCGGTCCACGATCGCCTCTGTCGCCACGATCATACCTGTCCCGGTTTTGAGGTGGCGCTGGCCGAAAAGCCGGAGCATTGGGATCTGGTTCGGGATTCCCTTCCAAACCTTTCATAGAAAGGGAAAGCTTGCCCTTCTCACTCTCAATTACTTTAACGTTCACGGTGTCACCGAGCTTGACCATATCTGATGGATGGTTTATCCTGGAAGTATGCATTTGGGATACATGCACCATCCCTTCCTTGATACCATCGAGGATTTTGACGAATACGCCATAAGCTTCGATCCTGGTGACAACTCCGGTAAATTTTTCTCCGAACTCAGGTTCGGTGACAATTGCTTTGATCATGCGCTTTGCTTTATCTATGGAATCTTTGTTGGGAGATAGGATCCGGACGATTCCTTCGTCGTTGATATCTACCTGCACTTGTGCTTTTTCGATGATGGATTTGATCATTTTCCCAGCAGGCCCGATGATTTCGCCGATCTTATCGGTGGGAACTTTAAAAGATTCGATTCTGGGAGCTGTCGGAGCCAGATCTTCCCTGGGCTCTGCAATGGTCTCTTTCATCGTATCCAGAATTTGGATCCGGGCATTATGTGCTTTATCCAAAGCTATCTTCATGATTTCTTTGGTGATCCCTGCGATCTTGATATCCATTTGCATGGCAGTGATTCCTTCCCTGGTTCCAGCCACTTTGAAATCCATATCTCCAAGATGGTCTTCCAGACCCTGGATATCTGTAAGTATCACAAAGTCACTTCCTTCCATGATCAAGCCATTGGCAATCCCTGCCACGGGGGCTTTGATGGGAACGCCTGCAGCCATCATGGCGAGACATCCGCTACAAATGGATGCCATGGAAGAGGAACCGTTGGATTCCAGGATGTCCGATACTATGCGGATGGTATATGGGAAAGTTTCTGAATCTGGCATAACTGGGATCAGTGCCCTTTCTGCAAGGTTTCCATGGCCCAATTCTCTGCGTCCGGTGGGCCCCATCCTGCCCGCTTCACCCACGCTAAAGGGTGGGAAATTATAATGCAGATAAAACTGCTTCTTATATTCTTCTTCAAGCCCATCGATCACTTGCTCATCACTACCACCGCCGAGGGTAACAGTGCCCAGGGATTGGGTCTCACCACGGGTAAACAGAGCCGATCCATGCACGATTGGGAGAATATCGATTTCGCATGTGATATCACGCAGTTCATCCATATTTCTGCCATCTGCCCGCACTTGTTTATAGAGAATCGAATCCCGGACGAAACGGCGAATGAGCTCGTGAAAAGCATTGGCATAGAAACGTACGTTTTCTGTATATGATTCTCCGAGTTCCTGGGTATATTTTTCTATCATTTCAGCTTCGGCTGCATCAAAAGCATCCTGACGTTCCTGCTTTCCTTTGATGATTGCCGCCGCAGCGACCTTACCGGCAAAATCAGCTTCCACTCTGCTCATGATCTCTTCTGGTATCAGATCGAGCTCGGGAGCAAACTTCTCCTTGCCAGTTTCGGCAATGAAATCCTTCTGCATGGCAACAAGTTTTTTTATCTCTTCGTGCCCGGTAAAGACGGCATCGAGCATCACATGTTCTGGAAGTTCAGTAGCAGCAGATTCGATCATACAGATCGAGACATCGGATCCTGCCACGGAAAGATTGAGCTTGGATTGGGTCTTAAGATCCGGAACGGTGGGGTTAACGACCAATTCATCGTTGATGTATCCTACCGTTACTCCTGCTATTGGACCATTGAAGGGAATATCGGAAATGCTCAAAGATAGAGAGGCTCCGAGCATTCCTGCCATGGCTGGATCATTCTCTCCGTCGTATGATAACACATTGATCACGACGTGGATTGGATTGCGGAAACCATCCGGGAAGAGAGGTCGGATGGCTCTGTCAATCAACCTGGCATTGAGAGTTGCATCTGTTGTTGGTTTGGCTTCCCTTTTGAAGAAACCTCCGGGAATCTTACCCGAGGCATACATTTTCTCGATATAGTCCACAGTGAGGGGGAAGAAATCGGATTCAAGATTGGCGGTTTTGCCCATTGTGGCAGTAGCCAGAACAGTAGTATTTCCATAAGTAACCAGGATGGCTCCATTAGCCTGTTTTGCCATTTTCCCCGTTTCCACGCAAAGATTCTTTCCGCAGAATTCGAGGTTGCGTTTGATAATGTTGAAGTTGTGCATTTTATCTCCTTATGCACCGGGGAGAAAAGCAATAAGCTAAAATGGGCAGTACCCGTTTTAGCATATTGCTCATCCTCCCAAGTTTTGTTTATAGGTTAAGGCTTTGTTAAACCCAAAGTAAAAATTGCTCCAAAGCCCGGAATCTTTGCCGGGCTTCAGAGCAAACGAACAAGCAGTATCTATTTTCTAATTCCAAGAGCCTTGATTAGTGCACGGTAAGCATCGATGTCCTTACGTTTCAGATAATCAAGAAGGCGCCGTCTCTGTCCGATCAGTTTCAGAAGTCCGCGACGTGTAGAAAAGTCCTTGGTATGCACCTTAAGATGCTCGGTGATGTCTTTGATCCGCTGAGTAAGCAGGGCAATCTGGACACGCGGAGAACCTGAATCTGACTCATGGAGTTTGAACTCTGCCATGATAGCTTGTTTAGCCTCAGGTGTCAGGGGCATTCTCTCCTCCTTTAGATTTTGTGCCAGGATTTCTTACCTGCCTATCTTGTAAAGTTTTATTTTTAGCTCTTCTATGCAGAATCCGATTATGGAAGGCATAAACCAGAATATTTCACCGATATTGGTTTTCTCTGTTGTCATTTTCCCCGGACAAACAGGTTTGAACCCTCTATGGATAAAAGATGTTTATCCTGCCTGAGACTGGGTTCCTAACGGTCTGAAGCTCCACATTAAACATTTTGGCTAACAATCCCGGTTCCAATAGTAAATCCGGCTCTCCTTCAGCAAGAATGCGTCCGGATTTCATAAAGATGAGCTTATCAGCGTGATTGGCAGCCAGATTCAGGTTGTGCGAGATCAATACGATTCCCTTCCCGGAATCTGTCCTGATGGTTTTGAGCATCTTCATAATTTCGATCTGATGGTTGATATCAAGCTGGGACAGAGTCTCATCCAAAAAGATAAATCTGGTATTCTGAGCCAAGGCCCTGGCAATCAGGACCCTTTGCTTTTCCCCTCCACTAAGCTGAGAAAAGTACCTGTTCCTAAGCTCAAGCAGTTCCATCTGCTCCAAAACGCCGTGGACTAACTGCCTATCCTCATTGCTCCAGCTTTGCATCATCTGCAACCAGGGATAGCGCCCCATCAGAACAATATCTTCCACCAGGTAATCAAATTGGAATACC